>NZ_QAJS01000009.1:503933-531754 GCF_003852595.1 Aquitalea sp. FJL05 | reverse complement strand
CTCCCTTGCAGGGCAAGGGCGGGGGGGATGGGGAGTAAATTGGAAGGCTGCGGAATCAATCACTTAGTCGAGAGGCCCGGCTTTGCCGGGTCCAGTGAAATCGCACCAGTTTACTTTGTCAGCAGCCTAAGGCAGCCATCCGGCTGCCTTTTCTTATCAGTATCAGGGCCGGCAAAGGCTCTTTCTGCATCCACACAGGGTGTGAGCAGGCTCTAGTCTGACGGGCAAAGCACCAACCAATCCTCTTCCCCAACGGCCAGATGACAGGCCAGCCGCCAAGCGGCCGATACATCCGGCCAACTTTCAGCCGCCACCTCGGCCTGACTGATCAGACCCGCACGCAACAATACATTGCGCTCCTTGCGACTGGGCATCACCGGCTGCGCCGGACCCGCGTGACTGATGCGCACCTTGCAGGTGCCGCAAGTGCCCTGCCCGCAGCGCCAGTGCAGCGGCACATCAGCCAGTCTCGCCACATCCAGCAACAGATCGCCGGGCTGGGCCTCCAGTTCGGCCAGCAGGCGCTGCTGCTGATCGACAAATCGCAGCTGCGGCATGATTAGTGCCCGATAGGCAGCAGGCCGAGCAGATCGCCCGGCTGCACCTGCTGGCCGGCCGCCAGCCGCACCAGCCCGTCGGCCCAGGCGCAGGAGGTCAGCACACCGGAGCCCTGATTGGGATAGCGCTGTAATTGCCATTGGCCATCCTGCTGCACCAGTTTCACCCGCAGGAATTCCTCGCGCCGGCTATCCGGCTTGTCCCAGACAAAACCGGCCGGATACAGCGCGGGCGCAACAGCATCATCAGTCAGCAAACCGGCACAGCGCTGCAGATAGGGTTTGACCAGCACCTGATAAGTGACAAAGCCGGACACCGGATTGCCCGGCAGACCGACAAAGCCCGCCTGGCCCACCCGGCCACTGGCCAGCGGCTTGCCCGGCTTGATGGCTATTTTCCACAAGTCCAGCGAACCCTCGGCCTCGACCGCTGCCTTGACGTGGTCTTCCTCGCCCACCGACACCCCACCGCAAGTCATGATGACATCGGCCAGCGCTGCGGCATCCTGTAGGATTTCCCGGGTGCGGCTGAGTGAATCCGGCACGATGCCCAGATCAGTCACCTCGCAGCCCAGCCGCATCAGCTCCGGCACCAGCCAGTAACGGTTGGAGTTATAGATCTGCCCGGCAGCCAGTGCCTGCCCGGGTTCTACCAGCTCGTCACCAGTAAAGAACACCGCCACCCGCAGCGGACGGAGCACCGTCAGCTCGGCCACGCCGATGGAAGCCGCCAAGCCAAGATGCGCGGCAGTCAGTTGCTGCCCGGCGGACAGCACTTCACTGCCACGGCGGATATCTTCGCCAGCGCGGCGGATATTTTGTCCGGGACGAGGGCTCTGACTGAAGACCACCCGGCCATCCGGCTGTAGCTCGGCCATTTCCTGCATCACCACGGCGTCGGCACCGGCGGGGATGGGTGCACCGGTGAAAATGCGGGCAGCGGTTTTGGCTTGCAGCGGCTGCGGCTGACAACCAGCCGGGATGCGTTGCGACAGCGGCAGCGGCTGGCCGGCATCTGCCGTATTCAGGGCATAGCCGTCCATGGCGCTGTTGTCATGCGGCGGCACATCCAGGCTGGCCACCAGTGGCACCGCCAGAATGCGTCCCAGCGCCTGCAGCAACGGAACAGTTTCAGTAGTGGTAAGCGGCCTGGCGCGCTGTAGCAGCCAGTCGCGGGCTTGATCAACGGTGAGCATCTTGATGTTGTTCCAGCAAGGCAAGAATGAAACGGACAAGGCCGGCGGCATCGTTCCGGGTAAAACAGGGTAGCGCGCAGTGGGGTGCTGCATCCGACACCATGGCCAGCACCTGGGCATCGTGCAGGCAAAGTGGCGCATGGCCCAGCGCCGGATCGTACACTTCCAGCTTGGGAATGGCTTCATGCTTGAAGCCTTCGGCCAGCACCAGATCACAGGGGCGCAAGGCCGCGACATGCGTCGCCAGCGGCGCATCGTTGCCCTGCGGCATGGTTTCCACCAGCAAGCGGCGCTGCGCGCCGGCCAGCAAGACCTGCCGCGCACCGGCCTGGCGGTGCCGCCAGCTGTCCTTGCCCGGCTGATCCCAGTCCACATCGTGGTGAGTGTGCTTGATCACGGCCACATCCACTCCGGCAGCCAGCAGCAGCGGGATGAGCTTTTCCAGCAAGGTGGTCTTGCCGCTGCCGGAATAGCCGGCGATTCCCAGAACATACATGGCGGCGCTACTCGATAAAATGGGGCAGGAGCGCATCATAACATGTGCTCCTGCCCCATTATTCAGCCGGATGACCTAGTTATTCGGTACTCAGGCCACCGCCCGGGCAAAATGTGCCGCCTGCTCCTCGGGCTGCTCGAAGCGCTTCCAGTCGACAATCATCACCTGGCTCAGCCCACAATCCAGCGCCAGTTGCGCCTCGATTTCTTCCAGCACCTGATGACAATGAATACTGCCGTTGATGGCCACTTCGGCACGCCGCATGACAGTATCGTCGGGCGTGACAAACCAGATGCAATAGCGACTCATGCTGCCCCTCCTTCCCGTGAATGCATTTACCTTACCAATATCGACGCAAGCGGCAGCAAACCGCAAGTTTTCGACCACGGCAAAGCCATGACAACCGTGACTAGGGATGGAAAACACCACAAACCACCCGAGCTGACCTTGCCCTTGGCTACCCGGCAGACTAAGGCCGGGTAGCCAAGGACCGGGTGCTAGGCCCCCAGCAGATTACCCTTGCCCAGAGGGCTGGTGCCGGCAATCTTGGCCACCGTGCCACCACGGGTGACATAGGGATGGCGGGCAAACACATAAAACACCCCGGCCGTGCCGGCCCTCAGCGTGGTGGTGGAGCCGCTGATGGGGTCGATCACATCGGCAATGGCATCACCCGCCTGCACCACGCTACCCAGCTCGGCCAGGCTGACAATCACCCCGGCATGCGGCGCAATCAGGGTTTCCGAGCCTTCCAGCGGCGTCGCCGGGTGCGGCAGTGCCGGAGCGGGCAGCGCTTCGCCACGGATCACGCCGCAGCCGGTCAGGTAATGCAGAATGGCCTGACTGTCCTGCCCAGCCAGGGCATGGCTGACATCGCCCTCCCCGCGCAGCTCCACCGTCACGGCCACGCTGTCGAAAGGCACGGGAAACTGTGGCAAGGCAGCGCGGATCTTGGCCCAGGGCAGAAAGATGGCTTCGTCGAAGGGCATCACGCCATAGGCATCGGCCAGCAAAGACGCCCCGCATTGCAGGTGGGCGGCCAGCGCCTCCACCAGCGGCCAGTGCTCGCTATGCGCGTAGACATGCACCGGGCCGGCAAAGTCGCAGTGCAGATCCAGCACCAGATCGGCATCGATAGCCAGCAGATGCAGGGTCTGGCGCAGGCTTTGCAGCTCGGTATTGACCGGCTCGGCGGCAATGGCGGCACGCAGCGCCTGGCGGATGATGTCGCGGTTGGCATCCGCATCCTGCGTCAGCTGCTGGCTCAGTTGCGGAATCACCCGTGCTGACGGTTCGCTGTACAGGCGGTTGAAGTTTTCTCCGCTTTCCAGATCGAAACGGCCTTGCGGCTGGTAATGCAGTTGCTGGGCCAGGCCGATGGGATTGGCCACCGGCACCAGCACGATCTCGGCCTGCAACAAGCCCTGCTGTTCCAGCGCGGCAAACTGCTGACGCAGCTTGTGCGCCACCAGCATGCCGGGAATCTCACCCGCATGCAGGCTGGCCTGGATATACACCTTGCGCGGCCAGCTACCCGTTCCGGCCGTTCCGAAATGAAAGCTGGTAATGCTGCGCTGGGTGCCCAGGCTGGGCGACAGCAGCGGGTGGATTTCCGTACGCATGAATGACTCCTGGTAATGTGGGATGCTGGCAGTGTTACTTCAGGCTGCCGGACAAAAATTGCTGCAGCCGTTCGCTTTTGGGCTGGCTGAGCACCTGGGCCGGGTGGCCTTCTTCTTCGATCCGCCCCTGATGCAGGAAGATGACATGGTTGGACACATTACGGGCAAAGCCCATCTCGTGCGTCACCACCACCATGGTACGGCCTTCTTCGGCCAGTGCCTGCATCACGCGCAACACTTCGCCCACCAGCTCCGGGTCCAGCGCCGAGGTAGGTTCGTCAAACAGCATCACCTCCGGCTCCATCGCCAGCGCCCGGGCAATGGCCACCCGCTGCTGCTGGCCACCGGACAGATGCGCCGGGTATTTGTTTTCCTGCTGTTCGGTCAGCCCCACCTTGGCCAGGTATTTGCGTGCACGTTGCAAGGCTTCATCGCGGCTCAGGCCCAGCACGTGCATGGGCGCTTCCATGATGTTTTCCAGCACCGTCATGTGTGACCACAGATTGAAATGCTGGAACACCATGGACAGCTCGGTGCGCATTTTCTGCAATTGTTTCGGATCACGCGCGCGCTGGCTACCCTTTTTGTCCAGCACCGTCTGCAGCAGCTCACCGTTCAGGCTGATCTCGCCGGCGCAAGGCTGCTCCAGAAAGTTGATGCAGCGCAGGAAGGTGCTCTTGCCTGAACCGGACGAGCCGATGATGCTGATCACGTCGCCGGCCTTGGCCTTGAGCGAAACGCCCTTGAGCACTTCGTGCTGGCCGTATTTCTTGTGCAGGCCGTTTACAGTCAATTTGTACATGGCAATCTTTCGGAATCCGTATCAATGGCCCATGGGGCGCAAAAAAGCCAGCCAGCGGTTTTCACACAGGCGGAACAGCCCTACCAGGGCAAAGGCGATGCAGGCATACAGCACGGCAGCGATGCCGAAGGCTTCGAAGGAAGCGTAAGTCGCCGCATTGACATCGCGTGCCACCTTGAGAATATCCGGCACGGTGGCGGTAAAGGCCACGGTGGTGGCGTGCAGCATCAGGATGACTTCATTGCTGTAGTAAGGCAGCGCCCGGCGCAGCATGGCGGGAATGATGATGCGGGTGTACTTGACCCAGGGCGACATGCCCAGCGCCCGTGCCGCTTCGATTTCGCCATAGGGAATGGCGCGGATGGCGCCAGCAAAGATCTCGGTGGTATAGGCGCAGGTGTTGAGGGCGAAGGCCAGGATGGTGCAGTTGAGCCCCTCGCGGAAAAAGTGCTCCAGCAGGTCGACCGAGCGCACCACATGCAGGCTGTACACCCCCGAGTAAAAGATCAGCAGCTGGATGTACAAGGGCGTGCCGCGAAACACATAGGTGTAGAACCACACCGGCCCGCTAATCCAGCGCCGCGACGACACCCGTGCCACCGCCAGCGGGATGGACAGGCAGAAGCCACAGGCTACCGAGGCGATCAGCAGCCACAAGGTCATGGCTACGCCGGAGACATGGTAGCCGTCGTTCCACAGCCAGGCCTGCCAGTAATTCTGGATGATTTCGATCATAGAACCGCCTTGCGCACGCCGGCCGAGTAGTGGTTTTCCAGCCAGATCAGCACCAGATTGGAAACGGTGGTGATCAGCAGATACATCAGCGCCCCCACCACGGCAAACAGGAACATCTGCATGGTAGCCTTGCCGGCGTCCTGGGTGGCCTTGACGATGTCGGCCAGCCCGATGATGGAGACCAGCGCAGTAGCCTTGATCAGCACCTGCCAGTTATTGGCAATGCCCGGCAGGGCAAAGCGCATCATCTGCGGAAACAACACCCGGCGAAAGCTCTGCCACGGCGTCATGCCATAGGCGATGGCCGCTTCGATCTGCCCTGTCGGCACCGACAAAAAGGCACCGCGAAAGGTTTCGGTGAAATAAGCACCGTAGATAAAGGCCAGGGTCACCACGCCAGCCAGAAAGGGATCGATGTCGATCTGCTCCATGCCCAGCGCCTCGGTGCACTGGTTCAGCCCCAGTTGCAGGCTGTAGAACAGCAGCAACATCAGCACCAGATCAGGCACGCTGCGAATCAAGGTGGTGTAAGCGGTGGCCCAGCCGCGCAGCAAGCTGGTCTTGGCCAGCCTGGAGCTGGCACCGGCCAGACCAATCAGCATGGACAGAATCAGCGACAACAGCGACAGCTTCAGCGTCACCCAGGTACCCGCCAGAATGAGCGGGCCGAATCCGGACAGGAACATGGCTATCTCCTGGCGGGACGACAAGTTGAACGGTAGGGATGGCGCGCGGCAGCAGGTGCCGCTGCCGGCCAGAGCTGGCAGACGGAAGGCAGTTTCATGACATTTCTCCTGGTAGAGGGTAGAGCGACATGGCGGTCGTCCTTGGTGGACGATTCTCAGCCTGTCGCGCCCGGCGATGGCAGCCGCTGGCGGCAGCGCATCTGTCACGATCCTAATCAAGCCTTATTGTATATACAATCATTTTTTCATGTGCATGTGCAGCATGCAATTTTCCGCATCACGACAATAATCAACACCAACAACTGTATGAAACAAGCCAATAAAACCAGACAGTTTATTGTTTTTACTGGGAAATAATCACCATCAACAGCAAGTTGGCGATTAGGCCGTGGCTCCACAAGCACGTTAATCAGCCTTTTATTTGTATATGCAATTAGCGGAAAAGTGTTGCAGCAGACACCAAAACCGACTCAAACCAGCGCGGCACGCAAGGCCAGCCACTGGGTCAGCTTGGCAGGATAAGACAGGGTATAGGCAGGACTGGAAGAAGGCAGATCAAACAAGGTAGGCAGCTTGCTCATGACAGCCAGCTGCTTGCGGCCAATGGCAGCCGCCGTGCTGCCGTTGAAGGCAATGGCACGCAAGGCCGGCAGGCTGGCACACAGCGCCGGCAAATCATTAGGGCTGATGCCACGGATGGCCGCGTCCAGACTACCCTGACGCTGCGCCTGCGCCACCACATCCCACAGCCCGATGCCGTGCTGTTGCAGGGCGGCCAGCCGGGCTGGGTAGTCCAGCGCCAGCAGATCGCACCCCAGCAGCTCGCCCAGCAAACGCCAGAACTGGTTGCGCGGGTGGGCATAGTATTGCACCGCCTGCAGTGAGGCATCGCCGGGCAAGGACCCCAGAATCAGCAAACGGGTTTGCGGGTTCACCACCGGCGGGAAACAGGATTTGGCGGTATCGTTCATGTGCAAGCAGCGCTAGAACAGCTGCCCCTGCTGACGGGCCAGCCAGGCCTTGACCGGACCGAATGATTTACGATGTGCCGCCAGCGCGCCGTGTGCCTCCAGCGCCGCCAGATGCTCGGCGGTGGGATAGCCCTTGTGGCGGGCAAAACCGTATTGCGGGTGCAGGACGTCCAGCGCCACCAGTTCGGCATCGCGCGCCGTCTTGGCCAAAATGGAGGCAGCAGAAATAGCCTGCACCTTGGCATCGCCCTTGACGATGGCCTCGGCCGGCAAAGTCAGCTGCTTGGGGACGCGATTGCCATCGATCAGCACCCTGCCCGGCTGCGTTGCCAACCCCTCCACCGCCCGACTCATCGCCAGCATGGTGGCGTGCAGGATATTCAGCTGGTCGATTTCCTCAACGCTGGCACTGGCGATACACCAGGCCAGCGCATCGCGTTTGATGAGGATGGCCAAGGCATCACGCTTGGCCTCGCTCAACACCTTGGAATCAGCCAGCCCGGCAATCGGCCGCGCCGGATCGAGAATGACTGCAGCAGCAAACACTGCCCCGGCCAGCGGGCCACGCCCGGCCTCGTCCACACCGGCGATCAACTCGCCCGTAACCAGCAAGCTCAGACTGTCCGGCATCCCGCCTCCTGCAGCACGGCCGTGGCCGCCAGACTGGCCGTGTCGGCCAGCAGCGACTGATGCAGATCGGTAAAGGCTTGCACCATTTCCACCCGCGCATCCTGATCGACATACAGACGCTTGACCTCGGCCGCCAGCTTCTCGGCCGTGGCCTCCTTCTGCAGCAGCTCCGGCACCACGAAACGACCACACAGGATATTCGGCAGACCAACATAGGGCAGCTTGATCTTGCGCTTGACCAGCTGATAGGTGAGCCAGGACAGCTTATAGCTGATCACCATCGGCCGCTTGGTCAAGGCCACTTCCAGCGTGGCCGTGCCACTGGTCACCAGCACCACATCACTGGCGATCATCGCCATCTGCGCATGACCAAACAGCTTGCGTAGTGGCAGATCCCAAGCCTTGTGGCGGGTCAGCAGACGGTCGAACAGATCCATGGTGGCGCGCGTCGCCAGCGGCACCAGGAAGGTAGCATCCGGATAGTCGCGCAGCAGGATGCGGGCGGCCTCGATGTACAGCGGCGCCATGAATTCCAGCTCGCTCTTACGGCTACCCGGCATCAGGGTAAACACCGGAGCCTGACGTGGCAGACCCAGCTGCTCGCGCATGGCCAGTTGATCCGGCACCAGGGGAATTTCGCTGGCCAGCGGATGGCCGACAAAATCCGCCTTTACCCCGGCCTTGTCATACAGCGCCGGCTCCATCGGAAACAGGCACAGCACGCGGTTGACGGCACGGCCTATCTTGTAGATGCGCTCCAGCCGCCATGCCCACACCGAGGGGCTGACATAGTGCACGGTGGCAATACCGCTTTTTTTCAGCGCGGCTTCCAGCGCCAGATTGAAGTCCGGCGCATCCACACCGATGAACACATCCGGCTTCTCGGCCTTGAGCCGCTCGCGCAAGTCACGGCGAATGCGCAACAGCTCCGGCAGGCAGCGCAGCACCTCGGCATAGCCGCGTACCGCCAGCTTTTCCTGCGGCACCATGGAGTAAAAACCGCGCGCTTCCATGCGTGGGCCACCAATGCCGGCAAATTCGACATCGGCATGGCGAGCCTGCAAGGCGTCGATCAGGTGCGCGCCCAGCACATCACCGGAGGCCTCGCCCACCACCATGGCAACCTTGAGCGCGCCCTTGCGTTTGAACAGGCTGTCAGACATGGTCAGCGAATAATGCCTCGCTCAGACTGGGCAAAGAAGCGGGCAAACGGCTCCAGCTCGGCATGGCCTTGCTGCGCCTCGGCCAGAATGGCTTCCTTGGCGGCATCGTATTGCAGGCCCTGGCGATACAGTGCCTTGTAGGCATTGCGGATGCGGCGGATCTGCTCCGGCGTGAAGCCACGACGCTTCAGACCTTCGGCATTGATACCAGCCGGCACGGCGCGGTTGCCATGCGCCATCACATAGGGCGGCACATCCTGCGCCACCGCACTGGCAAAGGCCGTCATGGCGTGATCGCCGACAATGGCAAACTGGTGCACGCTGGTAAAGCCGCCCAGAATCACCCAGTCACCGATATGCACATGGCCGCCCAGCGTGGCGTTATTGGCAAAGATGGTGTGGTTACCGATCTGGCAGTCATGGCCCAGATGCACATAGGCCATGATCCAGTTGTCGTTGCCCAGACGGGTCACACCCACATCCTGCGCGGTACCGATATTGAAGGTACAGAATTCGCGGATGGTGTTGTTGTCGCCGATTTCCAGACGGGTGGGTTCGCCGGCGTATTTCTTGTCCTGCGGAATGGCCCCCAGCGAGCTGAACTGGAAAATGCGGTTGTTCCTGCCAATGCTGGTATGGCCTTCAATCACCACATGCGGCCCCACCCAGGTACCGCTGTCTATGCTGACATCCGGCCCGATGATGGAGTAGGCACCGATTTCCACATCGGCGGCAATGCTGGCTTTGGGATCAACAATGGCAGTCGGGTGAATGGCCATGATCAGACCTCGCGCTTGGCACACATGATTTCGGCTTCACAAGCCACCTGGCCATCCACCAGCGCGCGCGCGGTGTACTTGCCGATGCCGCGCTTGACGGTGATCTGCTCCACTTCGAAGATCATCTGGTCGCCCGGCACCACCTGGCGCTTGAAACGGGCCTTGTCGATGCCGACAAAGAAATACAGCTCGTTTTCAGCGCGCTCGCCCTGGCTCTTGATCGCCAGGATGCCGGCAGCCTGCGCCAGTGCTTCGATGATCAGCACACCCGGCATCACCGGGTATTGCTCGAAATGGCCGCAGAAGAAAGGCTCGTTGATGGTGACGTTCTTCAGTGCCTTGATACGGGTATTCGGCACCAATTCGGTGACACGGTCGACCAGCAGGAAGGGGTAGCGGTGCGGCAGGCACTGCATGATTTCCCGTACATCAATCGTCACGGCGTGTTCAGTCATTGGCGTTGTCCTCAGGTTCTTTCAGTTTGCCGATCTCGCGTTCGAGTTGTTTTATGCGCTTGGCGAGATCGTCCAGATGTCTTACATGAACGGCGTTACCCAGCCATTCCTTCATGGTTTGCAGCGGATAGGACGAGGCATAGGTATCCGGCTGGCGAATGGACTTGGACACCAGGGTACCGCCGCCGATATGCGTCTTGTCCGCCACGTCGATATGGCCAACAAACATGGCCGCGCCACCCACCGTGCAGTGCGCGCCGATCCTGGTGCTGCCGGCAATGCCGACACAACCGGCGATGGCGGTGTGCTCGCCGATCTGCACATTGTGGGCGATCTGCACCAGGTTATCGATCTTGGCACCACGGCGGATGATGGTGTCGGCCAGCGCACCGCGATCGATGGTGGTATTGGCACCTACCTCGACATCATCCTCGATGATGACGCGACCGGTTTGCGGAATCTTGAACCAGTGATCCTTGGCCCAGGCCAGGCCAAAGCCGTCGGCACCGATCACGCTGCCGGAATGCACCGCCACCCGGTGGCCCAGGATGCAGCCGTGATAAACACTGACATTGGGATAGAGCACCACGTCGTCGCCCAGCACGGTGCCGTCGCCGACCACCACACCGGGGTGCAGGATGCAGCGCTCGCCGATGACAGCGGCACGACCGATGCTGACGTGCTCGCGCACTTCGCTACTGGCCGCGATGACACTGCCCTCGCCCACCACGGCCGTGGGGTGTATGCCGGGCTGCGGCTGGGCCGGCGGATGAAACAGTGTGGCGACCTTGGCAAAGTACAGATAAGGGTCGTCCACCACGATCCACGAGCGTGCCGGGTCCAGCTCGGCCGCCAGCTTGGGTGATACGATCACCGCGCCGGCCGCGCAAGTTTCCAGCTGCTTGCGGTACTTGGGATTGGACAGAAAAGTGATATCGGCCGGCCCCGCCACATCCAGCGGTGCCAGACGCTCGACCAAGCGGTCAGCGCCCTCGAGCGCGCCGCCAAGTTGGGCCACGATATGTGAAAGCGTGTACGCCATCAAAAATGAAAGCCGACCACGGGTCGGCTTCTCCCGTAACTGTTAGGCAGGATTACTTCTCAAGTTCCTTCAGCACTTTGCTGGTCAGGTCGAACTTGGGATTGACGTAAACGACATCCTGCAGGATCAGGTCGTACTGCTCGCGGTCGGCAATTTGCCTGAGCACGCGATTGGCACGCTCCTGCACCGAGGCGAACTCTTCATTGCGGCGCTGATTGAAGTCCTCGGACATTTCACGCCCCTTGGCGCGATAGTCACGATCCAGCGCTGCATATTCGCGCTCGTAGCGTTTGCGGTCGTCGATGGAAAGCGTGCTCTTGGCCATCATGCCTTCCAGCTCTTTGGCACGGTTTTCCATTTTTTTCAGCTCGGTCCTGCGATCGGCAAACTCCTTGTCCAGTTTTTTCTGGATGGCGATTGCCGGCGCAGCTTCGCGGTATACCCGCTCAATATTGACAAAACCCAGCTTGAAATCAGCCGCAGTGGCCTGCAGGCTGAGCAGGGCCAGCCCCGCCAGCCACCATTTGAAAGAAGATTTCATGTTCAGGCCTCTTTCCGTTTAGAAGACAGTACCCAGTTGGAACTGGAAGCGCTGTTGCTTGTCGCCTTCCTTCTTGCGCAGCGGGTCGGCGTAGCTGAACTTCATCGGTCCCAGCGGTGACAACCAGGTCACGGCAAAACCGGCAGAGTAGCGCAGTTCGCTGCTCGGGGTACTGCCAGAGAAGGTGGTATCCCACACGCTGCCGGCATCGAAGAACACACTGGCACGTACCGATTTGTTGTCCTTCATGCCCGGAAAGGGGAACAACACTTCGGCATTGGCCACCGCCTTGCGGGTACCACCCATGTAGTCACCATTGGTGTCCTTGGGGCCCAGACTGTTGTTGTCGTAGCCGCGCACCGAACCGATACCGCCCAGGTAGAAGTTCTGGAAGAACGGCAGCGTGGAGGTCTTGCCATAACCGCTGGCATAGCCCACTTCGCCGTTCAGCATCAGGGTGTAAGTCTTGGACAGCGGGAAGAACCACTGCTGGCTATGCGTCAGGCGGTAGTATTCGAGATCGCCGCCCGGCAGGCCGGCATCAGCCTGTACCTTGATCGAGGCACCGCGCGTCGGCCACAGCGAGCTGTCGCGGGTATCGCGGCCCCAGCTGACCGAACCCAGCAGCGTCTTGTTCTTCGCACCATACTGGTTGACGAAGTCGATATAGCGCTGCGGACTGGTGTCGTAAGTGGTGATCTTGGTCTGTTCCACACCGATACTGAAGTTGATGCGGTCAAACTCGGTCACCGGCACGCCAAAGCGTACTGCAGCACCATCGGTGGAGGTCTTGTAGGCCGAGGTCGAGGTGGCATCCGGATTGTACACGCGGTGGTACAGGTCGTAGCCCAGGCTGACGCCATCCGGGGTGAAGTACGGATCGGTAAACGACAGCGAGATGTTCTTGTTCACCTTGCCGTTGGAAATACCGAAAGACATGTACTTGCCGGAACCAAAGATATTGCTTTGCGAAATGCTGGCCGACAGCTGGATGCCCTCACCCTGCACAAAGCCCACGCCGGCGGAGATGCTGCCGGTGGCGCGCTCTTTCAGGTTGATGTTCATGTCCACCTGATCGGGCGCATCCGCCACGGCCGGGGTGTCCACGGTGACATCTTCGAAATAGCCCAGCAGCTCGATACGTTCCTTGCTGCGCTTGACGCTGGCCGCATTGTAGGGTGCGCCTTCCAGCTGGCGCAGTTCGCGCCGCACCACTTCATCGCGGGTCTTGGTGTTGCCGGCGATGTTGACGCGGCGGACATAGGTCTTGCGGCCCGGATCGACGAAGAAGGTGAAACCAACCTGTTTCTTGTCACGGTTGATTTCCGGCAGCGCGTTCACATTGGCAAAGGCATAGCCTTCATTGCCCAGACGATCGCTCAGCGCCTTGACGCTTTCGGTCACCTTCTCGTTATTGAACACTTCGCCGTTCTTGAAGGTGATCAGCTTGCGCAGATCAGCCTCGGGCACCTTCAGATCGCCAGCCAGCTTGATGTCGGAGACGGTGAACTTGCCGCCTTCGCTGACATTGATAGTCAGGAACATGTGTTCCTTGTCGGCGCTCATGGAAACCTGGGTGGATTCAATATTGAATTCCAGATAGCCCTGGTTCTGGTAGAAAGCCTTGAGCTTTTCCAGGTCGCCGGTCAGCTTCTGTTTGGAGTACTGGTTATCCTTGGTCAGCCAGGACATCCAGCCGCCGGAAGTCAGCGTCATTTCGTCCAGCAGCTGGTCCTGGGTGAAGGCCTTGGTGCCGACAATATGGATGTCTTTGATCTGGGCGGTAATGCCTTCGGTGATGTCCAGCGTGACCGCTACGCGGTTGCGTTCCAGCTTGGTGACTTGCGGGGTGATTTCCACGGCGTATTTGCCGCGGCTGTAGTACTGGCGCTTGAGCTCCTGTACCGCGCCGTCCAGCAAAGCCTGGTCGAAAATGCGCGACTCGGCAAAGCCATTGTCCTTCAGGGCCTTTTTCAGCTGATCCTTGCTGAATTCCTTGGCGCCGTTGATGTTGAGCTGGGTAATCACCGGGCGCTCGACCACGGCCACAATCACCACGCCATTGCGCGACTCTACCCGCACATCATCGAAAAAGCCGGTGGCAAACAGGCTCTTGATGGACTCACGCGCTTTTTCATCGCTATAGGTGTCGCCCACCTTGACCGGGAGGTAGTTGAAGACGGTACCGGCTTCGGTACGCTGCAGGCCTTCAACCCGGATATCCTTGATTACAAACGGTTCCGCAGCCCAAACAGCTGTTGCCGTAGTGATGCCCAGCACAGCGGCCGCAAGTAGTTTCAATTTCATAGGTTTGTTTTAACCCCCAAAAAGGCGGCTGATATCGTTCAGCACGGCAAATAGCATCAGCGACGCCAGCAGGATGAATCCGATCTTCTGTCCAAACAGTTGCGCACGCTCGCTCAGCGGGCGGCCTTTGACCAGCTCCGCGACATAATACATTAAGTGCCCACCATCCAGCACAGGTATCGGCAATAGATTCAACACGCCGATACTGACACTGATCAGCGCCAGAAATTCAAGATACGGACTCCAGCCCTCGCGTGCAGTCTGACCGGCGATGCTGGCAATGGTCAGCGGGCCGGACAGATTGTCCAGCGAAGCCTGGCCGATCACCATGCGGCCGAGAAACTTCAGGCTCATCCAGGCAGTGCTGGTGGTCTTGTGCAAAGCCTCGACGGCAGCTTCGGCCGCGCCGGGCTTGTGCATGAAACTCAGCTGCTTCATCCAGGCGCTGTCCAGCAGCGGTGCGGCACCGATACGGCCTATCATCACGTCGCCATCCGCCACGGTGGCCGGGCGCAGCTTGACATCCTGCGGCTTGCCATCGCGCTCGATGCGAATCAGCAATTCCTTGCCAGGGCTTTCGTGAATCAGCTTGACCCAGGCATCCCAGCTGGCCAGCGGTTTGCCATCCGCCGACAGCAGTTTGTCGCCAGTCTTCAGCCCAGCCTTCGAGGCAACACTTCCCTCTTCCACACCACCGATGGCAGGCAGATAGCGCATCGGCATCAGACCGGGATTGCCCTGCTCCAGCGCCTTGAGTGCGTCTTCATCGGCCTGCGCCGGATCGATGCTGCGCAGCAGCGTTGCACCCTGAGACGTTTTTACCTGCACGCGGATCGGCACATCACCACTACCCGCGGCATCCACCAGCGCCAGCCTCAGCTGCTGCCAGTCAGCTACCGGCTGCTTATTGACCGACAACACCCGGTCACCCGCCTGGAAACCAGCCGTCGCCGCCAGACTGGGCGTAAGCACCGTCCCCACTTGCGGCAGCAATTGCGCCATGCCGCCGGCGATCACCACCCAGTAGAACAACACCGCCAGCAGCAGATTGGCCAGCGGCCCCGCTACCACAATCGCCATGCGCTTGAGCACGTGCTGGTTGTTGAAGGCCAGATGACGCTCCTCGGCCGGCACTTCCATTTCGCGCTCATCCAGCATGCGCACATAACCACCCAGCGGAATCGGACTGATGGCCCATTCGGTATCGCCACGCTGAATGGTGTAAAGCGGTTTGCCAAATCCTACGGAAAAGCGCAGCACCTTGACGCCACACCAGCGCGCCACCCAGAAGTGGCCCAACTCGTGAAAGGTAACCAGTACGCCAATGGCCACCAGAAATGCAATGAATGTCAGCATGAGCTCACCTTGTTCGCGGCAAAGCGTCGCGCCTCGCCATCTTTGTCCAGCAGCGCCGCCAGCGTGGTGCTGGCCGACAGGCTGACACCGGCCAACGTGGCTTCCACCACCTTGGCGATATCAACAAAACGCAGGCGACCTTCCAGAAACGCCGCCACCGCCACTTCATTGGCCGCATTCAGCACGGCCGGCGCATCGCCACCACTTTGCAGCGAAGCGAATGCCAGGCCCAGGCAGGGAAAGCGCTGCAAATCCGGCTGCTCGAAGGTGAGCGAGCCCATGCTGAAGAAATCCAGCGATGCCACGCCGGCCTCGATACGCTCCGGCCAGGCCAGTGCGCAGGCAATCGGCGTACGCATATCGGGCGACCCCAGCTGCGCCATCACCGAGCCATCGCGGTATTGCACCATGGAGTGGATGACACTTTGCGGATGAACAACCACATCAATGCGTTCCGGCGGCGCAGCAAACAGCCAGTGCGCCTCGATCACTTCCAGCCCCTTGTTCATCAGGCTGGCTGAGTCCACCGAAATCTTGCGCCCCATCACCCAATTGGGATGACGGCAGGCATCTTCCGGCGTGACCTGCAGCAAGGCCTCGGCGCTGTGCTGGCGAAACGGCCCGCCTGAGGCAGTAAGAATGATCTTGCGGATGCCGGCCGCATCCAGATTGCCGGCATAGTCATGCGGCAAGGACTGGAAAATGGCGTTGTGCTCGCTATCCACCGGCAGCAGCGTGGCACCATGCAAGCGCACGGCTTCCATGAATAGCCGGCCAGCTACCACCAGTGCTTCCTTGTTGGCCAGCAGGATTTTCTTGCCGGCACAGGCAGCCGCCATGGCTGACGGTAGCCCGGCAGCGCCGACAATGGCGGCCATCACCACATCGACTTCCGGCAAGGCAGCCACTCGCTCCAGCGCAGCCGCACCGTACAGCACTTCGGTGGTCAGCCCACGCTCACGCAGCCGGCCTTGCAAGGCATTGGCTGCGGCGGCATCAGCCACCACGACATAAAGGGGAAGAAAACGACAAGCCTGTTCGAACAGGCGATCCACCTGGCGGTGACCACTCAGAGCCACTACCCGGTAACGATCAGGATGACGGGCAACCACATCCAGCGTATTGACGCCGATGCTGCCGGTTGCCCCAAGAACTGCAATGCCTTGAGGTTTCATGAGATGAGCTTACAGCCCGCCCAGCACGCGCAGCGCATTGCTGACTGCCAGAACGGCAATGAGACTATCGATTCGGTCGTAAACGCCGCCATGACCAGGCAGCAACTTGCTGCTGTCTTTCATGCCCGAGACACGCTTGAACCAGGATTCCAGCAGATCACCACAGACACTGACTGCGGTCAGCGGCAAGGACAGCAGCACCAGCCCCCACAGTGGCAGCCCTACGGAGATCCAGCCCAGCTTGCTGACGATGACCACATACACCGCCACGCCAAGCAATGCACCATACACACCCTCCCAGCTCTTGCCGGGACTGATGGAAGGCGCCAGCTTGCGCTTGCCAAAGGCCTTGCCAGAGAAATAAGCCGCCACGTCGGCCACCCACACCAGCCCCATGACTGCCAGCAAAGTCAGTGCATGGGCGCTGTCAGCCTGCGGCCGCCATTCCAGAAAACCATACCAGGCCGGCAGCATCAGCAACCAGCCCAACACCATGGCCAGCGGCAGCGAAACCAGCTTCCAGCGCCGCACCAGCCACAAGGGCATGACCAGCAACCAGAAAGCCAGCGCCAGGCCATGCCCGGCCAGCGGCATATGCCAGCCCTGCTGCCAGGACACAGCAGCAAATGCGCTGCTCAGCGCCAGATACGCCCATTGCGGCGCACCGTACAAACCGGCCATGCGGGAGAATTCCCACAGAGCCAGCAAAATGATCAACCAGGAAAAACCGGCCCAGGCATTGGCCGGAAACAGGAACAGTGCCGCCAGCATCAGCGGCAGCAATACCAGAGCAGTCAGAATGCGAGTCTTGAGCATGAAGGATCAGTTTCTGCGCTGCTGGGCTGGCAGCTGTTCGCTGGTACGGCCAAAGCGGCGCTCGCGTTCGCGATAGGAATTGAGCGCGCCCTCCAGGGCCGTGCGATCAAAGTCCGGCCACAACAGATCGGTAAAATACAGCTCGGAATAAGCCAGTTGCCACAGCAGGAAGTTGCTGATGCGCTGCTCGCCACCAGTACGGATGAACAGGTCCGGCTCCGGTGCCCAGTGTGTGGACAGCCGCTCGGCCAGATTTTCTTCGGTAATCTGGCTGACGCCGTCGGCGATCAGGCCATTGACGGCATTGAGCACATCCCAGCGGCCACCGTAGTCGGCGGCGATACTCAGCACCAGGCCATCGTTGCCAGCCGTCTTGTCTTCTGCCGCCTGGATGCGCTCGGCCAGCGCCGGACTGAAGCGCTCGCGCGTACCCAGCACCCGCAGCCGGATGTTATTGGCATGCAGCTTGCTGACTTCGTTTTCCAGCGCCCGAATGAACAGATCCATCAGGAAGGACACTTCATCCTGCGGCCGCCGCCAGTTTTCAGTGGAAAAGGCGAACAGCGTCAGGTACTCCACCCCCAGCTCCTTGCAGGCGGTCACCACTTCGCGCACGGCATCCAGCCCTTTTTTATGACCGGCTACCCGTGGCAGGAAACGCTTCTTGGCCCAACGGCCATTGCCATCCATGATGATGGCGATATGCCGGGGTACACAGCGCACCTCCGGCACGTCCTTGGTGGAGCTTCCAAACAAGGCTATTTCCTTTATACCGCCATCAGGTCTGCTTCTTTGCCTGCCAGTGCCTTGTCGATCTCGGCAATGAACTTGTCGGTCATTTTCTGGATGTCGTCCTGGCCGCGACGCTCGTCATCCTCGGTAATCGACTTGTCCTTGAGCAGGTTCTTGAAGTCATTGTTGGCATCGCGGCGGATATTGCGCACGGCCACGCGGGCACCTTCGGCCTCGCCCTTCACCACTTTGATCAGGTCGCGACGACGCTCTTCAGTCAGCATCGGCATCGGCACGCGGATGATCTCGCCCATGGAAGCCGGATTCAGACCCAGATCAGAATCACGGATGGCCTTTTCGATCTTGGCCACCATATTCTTTTCCCAGGCTTGCACACCGATGGTGCGGGAATCGATCAGGCTGACATTGGCCACCTGATTCACCGGTACACCGCTGCCATAGTAGTCGACCATGACATGATCAAGAATGCCGGTGTGGGCGCGACCTGTTCGCACTTTGGTCAGGTCGGTCTTGAACGCCTCCAGAGTCTTGCTCATCTTCTGCTCGGCGGATTTCTTGACTTCATTAATCATGCTTGCTCCAAAAATCGGTACTTTGAAAAACAAGGCGGAAAGCGGCTTCCAGCCGTTTCCGCCCCTTGGTATTCGTCAAGCTCAGCAGTGTACCAGCGTGCCTTCATCTTCGCCAAGCACTACGCGCTTGAGCGCGCCCTGCTTGAAGATGCTGAACACCTTGATATTCAGGTGCTGGTCACGGCACAGCGCGAAGGCGGTCGCATCCATCACTTTCAGATTACGGCCAATGGCCTCATCGAAAGTCAGGGTCTGGTAGCGCACGGCATCGGGATTCTTTTTCGGATCATCGGTATACACGCCATCAACCTTGGTGGCCTTGAGCATGATGTCCACATTCATTTCCATGCCGCGCAGTGCGGCTGCGGTATCAGTGGTGAAGAAGGGGTTGCCGGTGCCCGCACCGAAAATCACCACTTTGCCCTCTTCCAGATACTGCATGGCCTTGCCGCGCACATAGGGTTCGGCAATCTGCTGCATGGTCAGTGCGGATTGCACGCGGGCAATCAGACCCACCTTGCCCATTGCATCCTTCAGCGCCAGTGCATTCATCACCGTCGCCATCATGCCCATATAATCGGCCGTTGCACGATCCATGCCGCTGGCAGCACTGGAAACGCCACGGAAGATATTGCCGCCACCAATCACGATACCCACCTGCACACCAAGCTCTACCACTTCCTTGATCTGGCCAACAATCTGCTCGATGGTCGAGCGGTTGATGCCGTAGTTATCGTCGCCCATCAGGGCTTCACCAGACAGCTTGAGCAGAATGCGTTTATAGGAAGGAGCTTGGCTCATGATAACCTCGAGTTGGGTGTTTTTAGGGCATTCAGTTTGCAAAACGGCACCCTGCAGGCAGGGTGCCGTTCGATCATACAGTCTTGTCAGACTTACAGCTTGGCAGCAGCAGCCACTTCAGCAGCATAGTCTACAACCTTCTTCTCGATGCCTTCGCCAACAACAAACATGGCGAATGCCTTCACAGAAGCGGATTTTTCAGCCAGCAGCTTTTCAACGGTCACGTCCGGGTTCTTGACGAAAGGCTGACCCACCAAGGTCACTTCAGCCAGGTACTTGTTGACGCGGCCTTCTACCATCTTGGCGACGATATCAGCCGGCTTGCCGGATTCAGCAGCTTGTGCGGTGTAGATCTTGCGTTCTTGTTCCAGGGTTTCGGCCGGAACCTGATCCTTGGACACGCAGATCGGCTTGGAAGCAGCGATGTGCATGGCAATGTCGCGACCCAGCGCTTCGTCACCCTTCAGGTCGACGATCACGCCGATCTTGGCACCGTGCAGGTAGGTGGCGATGGTGCCGTCGGTTTCGTAACGCACGAAACGACGGATGGTCATGTTCTCACCCAGCTTGGCAATGGCAGCCTTGCGGATTTCTTCAACGGACACGCCGTCTACTTCAACAGCGGACAGGGCTTCAACATCAGCCGGGTTCGCAGTTGCAGCAGCCTGGGCAGCAGCAGCAGCCAGCGCCAGGAAGGTCGGGTCCTTGGCAACGAAGTCGGTTTCACAGTTCACTTCAACCAGGGCGCCAACGCCACCAGCCACGTAGGAACCGATGATACCTTCGGCAGCCAGACGGCCAGCCATCTTGGAAGCCTTGTTGCCGGACTTGATGCGCAGAATTTCTTCGGCCTTGGCAGCGTCGCCTTCAGCTTCAACCAGGGCTTTTTTGCACTCCATCATGCCCAGGCCGGTAGCAGCGCGCAGATCCGAAACCATCTTTGCGGTAATTTCCGCCATTTGTAACTCCTGTATTCGATACGTAAGGTAATCAGGTCTAAAAAAAGGGGCTTGCGCCCCCTTTCGAGTCTGCTTACTCAGCCTGGGCCGTTTCAGCAGCGGCTACGACTTCTTGCAGCGACTGAGCGCGGCCTTCCAGTACGGCGTCGGCGATGCCGCGAGCGTACAGGCGGATAGCGCGACTGGAGTCGTCGTTACCCGGAACTACGTAGTCGATGCCGTCCGGGGAGTTGTTGGTATCAACAACGCCGATCACCGGGATGCCCAGTTTCTTGGCTTCAACAATGGTACCTTTCTGGTAGCCAGTGTCGATAACGAAGATGGCGTCCGGCAGGCCCTTCATATCTTTGATACCGCCCAGCGAGCGTTCCAGTTTGTCAACTTCGCGTTGCAGGTCCAACAGTTCTTTCTTGTTGTAACCCATGTCAGCGCCTTCCAGGATGGCACGCTTCTCTTCAAGACGCTTGATGGACTGCTTCACGGTCTTGTAGTTGGTCAGCATGCCGCCGAGCCAGCGGTGATCAACAAACGGCATGCCAGCGCGAGCGGCTTCTTCACGGACGATCTCACGTGCCTGACGCTTGGTACCAACAAACATTACGGTACCCTTGTTGGCGGCCAGACGACGCACATATTCCTGGGCGCTGATGAACAGCGGCAGAGTCTTTTCCAGGTTGATGATGTGGATCTTGTTGCGACTGCCAAAGATGTACTGAGCCATCTTCGGGTTCCAGAAACGGGTTTGGTGGCCGAAGTGAACACCGGCCTCAAGCATTTGACGCATGGTAACGTTGGTGGACATGCAAAAACTCCTTAAAGGGTTAAGCCTCCATCCGCGCAGACAACCGTCAGTCAATGACGGCACCCTTTGGCACGGATGTGCGTAGTTTATTCCTCTACCCAATGTAGAGGACGCAAGATTCTAGCACCACAGGGCAAGCTCACTCAAGCGTCTTGCCTGCATTTGCCTGTTCACGGGCCAATTCCTGCCTTTTTAGCAGGCGGCGGCGTGTCATTCTTGCAATAAACAGGGTGGGCAGAAAGCCCAGAAAGAACAGAATGGAAAACGTCGCCCACAGGCTGTTCTGTGCCACCGCCAGCATCAACACCACGTAGAGCCAGCCAATCAATACCATATACATAATCAAACAACCGTTTGAAATTTTCGAAAAAAGCCTGAACAATAGCCCCACATTGTAAACCACCCGCCCGGTTCCCATCATGCAAACCCGATTTACCGAAACCTTTGGCGTGAGCCTGCCACTAGCCTGCCCCGGCATGAGCTATATCGCCACTCCCGAACTGGTCGCTGCCACGGCCAATGCAGGTGGACTGGGCATTCTGGCAAGTGGCCCGCTCAGCCCGGAACAGACCCGCGCCGCCATCCGCCGCATCCGCAGCCTGACGGATCGCCCTTTTGGCATCGGCTGCACGCTGATGATGCCGGGTGCGCGCGAAAACTGTGAAGTCGCCCTGCAAGAACAGGTAGCGGTGATCAACTTCTCACTGGGCAAAGGTGACTGGATCATCAAACGCGCCCATGCC
The DNA here is from genome assembly GCF_003852595.1 of Aquitalea sp. FJL05. Lineage (NCBI taxonomy): Bacteria > Pseudomonadati > Pseudomonadota > Betaproteobacteria > Neisseriales > Chromobacteriaceae > Aquitalea > Aquitalea sp. FJL05. The sequence continues at coordinate 509,795 of NZ_QAJS01000009.1, read as the reverse complement.
TACGGCGGCAAGGTCATTGCCACCGTAGTTACCGAGAAACATGCCATTTCTGCCGAAAAAGCCGGCGTGGACGGGCTGTTGGTCACCGGCCACGAAGCGGCAGCACATGGCGGCGAGGTGACCTCGCTGGTGCTGATCCCGGCCATCCGCAAGGCAAGCTCGCTGCCCATCATCGCCGCCGGCGGCTTTGGCAGCGGTGCCGGCCTGCTCGCCGCGCTGGCACTGGGAGCCGACGCCGTGGCCATGGGTAGCCGCCTGGCAATGACGCAGGAAAGTCCGGTCCACGAGCGCAGCAAGGAGATGATTCGTCAGCGCAGCGTGGCCGATACCTTGTACTCGCGCAATTTCGACGGCCTGTGGTGCCGCATGATGGACACCCCCACCGCCCGTGCCGCCACCCGCAAGCCAATGAACCTGCTGGCAGCCGCCTGGAAAGCCAGCGCCATCGCCCGCAAGATGGGCATGCCGGTACTGAAAGTCGCCCTGGGCGGCATGCTGCAAAAACCGCAGGAGCTGCGCCAGCTGGCGCTGTTTGGCGCAGCCACCGAATCCATCCGTCTGGCTATTGAAGATGGCAATCACCAGCAAGGGGTGCAACTGATCGGCCAGGTACAAGGGCTGATTGATGATGTCCCCACCGTGCAGCAGCTGTTCGACCGCATCATGCAGGAGGCCGAACATAGCCTGAGCCACCTGCAACAGCTACACCAAGCCTGATCACCGCGCCGCCCGTTCATTCCAAGCGACTGGCGGCGCATTTTTCATGATGCGTTGTGCCAAATGACAAGATTTACACCATGCAAATCTTGTTTACACGCAACAAGATGCCAGCACGCAGCACCTGACCACATTGCCCGCCTCCGTCCCTTCCCGTATTCTCCCAGACTGACCCACCAGCCCGACAGCATGCCGCCACAGAGCGGCCAGCCCACACATCAAGAGATGACGCATGATCCCGCACCACAACGAGGCCGACCTCAGCACACCACGCCCGCTCAACCGCCAGGACTACCGCACCCTGGCCCTGGCTGCCCTGGGCGGCGCACTGGAATTTTACGACTTCATCATTTTCGTATTTTTTGCCCTGGTCATCGGCAAGCTATTCTTCCCGCCGGACATGCCGGACTGGCTGCGCCAATTCCAGACCTTCGGCATCTTTGCCGCCGGCTATCTGGCTCGACCACTAGGCGGCATCGTGATGGCCCACTTTGGTGACAAGCTGGGGCGCAAGCGCATGTTCACCCTGTCCATCGTGCTGATGGCCGTCCCCACCCTGCTGATGGGCATGCTGCCCACTTACGCCAGCATCGGCATCGCCGCGCCGCTGGCACTACTAGCCCTGCGCATTCTGCAGGGCGCAGCCATTGGCGGCGAAGTGCCCGGTGCCTGGGTATTCGTGGCCGAACACGTACCCGCCCGCCACACCGGCTATGCCTGCGGCACGCTGACTGCCGGCCTCACCGCCGGCATCCTGCTGGGTTCGCTGCTGGCCACCCTGATCAACAGCAGCTTCAGTCCGGCACAAATCAGCAACTGGGCCTGGCGGCTGCCTTTTCTGGTGGGTGGCATTTTTGGCCTGCTGGCCATGTATTTGCGCCAATGGCTGCAGGAAACGCCGGTCTTTGCCGAAATGCAGGCGCGTAAGACCCTGGCCGACGAACTGCCACTGAAGACTGTGCTGCGCGAACACAAACGCGCCGTCATCATCTCCATGCTGCTGACCTGGCTGTTATCCGCCGCCATCGTGGTGGTCATTCTGATGACGCCCACCTATCTGCAAAAGCAGTTCGGTATGGATGCCGCAACCACCCTCAAGGCCAACAGCCTCGCCACCATCGCCCTGACCGCAGGCTGCATGCTGGCCGGCCGCATCATCGACCGCATGGGCAGTGGCCTGACCTTCATCGTCGGCAGCCTGTTGCTGGGCGCTTGCAGCTATCACTTCTACACCAGCGTGGCGAGCGATGGCAGCCAGCTGTATGCGCTGTACAGCCTGACCGGCTTCAGCGTCGGCATTGTCGGAGCCGTTCCCTTCGTCATGGTGCGCGCCTTTCCGCCAGCAGTACGCTTTAGCGGCCTGTCATTCTCTTATAACGTCGCGTACGCCATTTTCGGCGGCCTGACACCAATGGCGGTTTCGCTATGGCTCAAGGCCGATCCGCTAGCCCCAGCCCACTATGTCGTCAGCCTGTGCGGCATGGGCGCATTATTAGGTGTCTACCTGCTACTGACCGAATCACCCCAGCGTGCAGACCGCACATCGACGCAGCACTGATTGCAGCAGCAATCGCTTTTTTCCACGGCCCTGCGGGGCCGTTTTTCATGCAACTGCGACCAGGATAATTCCGCAGCGCAGCAAGAATTAATTCTGACCACAGCGGAACCCTCGCGGCAAATCAGCAGTCCCTAATTTATACACCCGGCATTTCAACCTGCCCGCAACGCCGTTCAAGACACAACTCCCAGCCTCATCCCGCCCCGGCGGGCCTCACCCACAGACCACGGAGACACCCATGAGCCTCCTGCCCTGGCACAGCCTTTCCCTCAACCCGCTGGCTGCTTTTGGCATCCTGCTGACGCTGGGCGTCATCGGCGGCCAGATCGCCAACCGTGCCGGACGCCTGCCGGCCATTACCGGCTACGTATTGACCGGCCTGATCATCGGCCCAGCCAGCTTGCACCTGCTCAACCAGGAATTGCTCAGCGCCGCCGACCTGTTCGTCAACCTGGCATTGGGACTGGCACTGTTTGAAAGCGGTCGCCGGGTCGACCTGCACTGGCTGCGCGTGGAGCGCACCTTGCTGCTGACTACGCTGTGCTATTGCCTGGCGGTGTTTGCCGCGCTGTGCGCACTGCTATTGCAAGGCGGGCTGGGCTGGCAGGCCAGTAGCATGATGGCCGCACTGGGCATGGCCACCTCGCCTATCGTCATTCTGGAGATGCTGCGCGAAACCCGTGCCGAGGGGCAGGTCAGCGAAAGGCTGACCACGGCCACCGCATTATCCAGCCTGCTGTCGGTCATCGTATTCGCCATCGCCCTGGGCTCGGCCCACCTGCAGAACCAGCACAGCACCGAAGATGGCATCCTGTCGCCGGCCTGGCTGATTCTGGGTTCCAGCCTGCTCGGGCTGCTGGCCGGCCTGCTGGCCATTGCCCTTAATCGCTGGCTGGGCAGCCAGCGACGCCAACAGCAGACCGTGCTGCTGTTTGGCCTGATCGCCCTGCTGGTGGGGCTGTCGGTCATGCTGAACACCCTGCCCTCGCTGGCCCTGCTGGTCTTCGGCCTGGCCACGCGCAATCTGCGCGGCGGACACACGGTGAGCGAGCCGGGCCTGTTAAGCGGCAGCCATTTTTTCTTTGTTGCCTTTTTTGTTGCCGCCGGTGCCCAGCTGGCACCGCAGACGCTGACCACCTACTGGCCACTGGCCTTGGCCTACCTGCTGCTGCGCTCGGCCATCCCCATGCTGTTCTGGTGGCTGCTGGCACCGCAAAACTGCCTGAGCCGCCGACGCGGCCTGTGGCTCGGGCTGGCACTCAACCCGCTGTCCGGCGGCAGCGCCATGCTATTGGGAATGAGTACGCTGGCACTGGGCACGGACGCCACCGCCTTTACCGGCACCATGATGGCGGTTTTTGTCATCAGTGAACTGGCAGGCCCCCTGCTAACCCGTCTGGCGCTGCGCCAGGTTGGTGACATTCCATCGGAGGACTGACATGCTGCACTTCAACAACAGCACCCCGCTGACACTGGGCGTGGAACTGGAACTGATGATCCTCAACCGGCGCGACTACAATCTGACGCGCGGCTCGGACGACTTGCTGCTACTGATAGACCGCCAGCCGCATGGTTATGACATCAAGCCGGAAATCACCCAGGGCATGATCGAAATCGGCACGGCCATTCACCAGGGCAGCGACACCATGCTGCAGGAGTTGCAGCAGATTCGTGCCCTCTTGGTCAGCAGCGCCCAAAAGCTCAACCTGGGCCTGGCCGGCGGCGGCTCCCATCCTTTCCAGCACTGGAGCGACCAGCAGATCTACCCCAAGGAGCGCTATCAGCTGGTTTCCGAGCTGTACGGCTATCTGGCCAAGCAGTTCACCGTGTATGGCCAGCACATCCACATCGGCTGCCCGGATGGCGATGCCGCCATCCGCCTCAGTCACTATCTGGCGCGCTATATCCCGCACTTTATCGCCCTGTCCGCGTCCTCGCCCTTCTATCAGGGCATGGATACGCTGTTCCAGACTTCACGCCTGACCAGTGTCAACGCCTTCCCCCTGTCCGGCTGCATGCCCTGCGTGGAAGACTGGGCACAGTTCAATGATTATTTTCAGCACATGGCCGAGCTGGGCATTGTTGCCAGCATGAAGGACTTTTACTGGGACATCCGCCCCAAGCCGGAGTATGGCACGGTGGAAATCCGCATCTGCGATACCCCGCTGGACATCGTCACCCCCACCCTGCTGGCGGCTTACGCCCAGATGCTGGCGCATCGCTGCCTGGCGGAGGAATGGCACGACATACAGGCCGCGCACTACCATACCTACAACTACAACCGTTTCCAGGCCTGCCGTTTTGGCTTTGATGGCGTACTGGTCGATGGCGCGGCTCGGCAGCAAATCAGCCTGCAGGAAGACCTGCTGAGCACGCTGAACGCCCTGCAGCCGCAAGCCCGGGCACTGAACTGCGAAAGCGAACTGGGCCAGCTGCGCGAGCGCACGCTCAAGCGCCAGTCGGATAGCCAGTGGCTGCGCGCCATCTACCGCGCCAGCGGTTCCTTGTCCGAAGTGGTGCGCCGCCAGAGCGAACACTGGATGTATGGCAGCAGCGCCTGAGCGCCGACGCGCGCGCTACCCCGCAGTGCAATGCAGCAGACATCGCCGCGCTCAGCAGCTAAACTGGCGGCTTAGCGTCCCAAAGCCTCGTCATGCCGCTCGAACTGCCCGAACACCGTAATCCCGATCTTCCCACGCGCTGGTGCATTTTCGATGGCCCGCGCCTGCTACTGCAAAACCAGGCCCTGCCCGGCGATGCCGCCCGCCACTGGCCGCTGGCCAACCGCCTGTTCATCGACCAGCAGCAAGGCAGCAATCTGTACGCCGCCGACCTGATCGGCCCGCCGCCGCCCGACTGCGAATGGCTGCCGCTGCGCGCCGCGCTGATGGCACTGCCGCCGGAGCAAACCGCCGGCATCGCCCGGGCTGCGCAGCTGCGCCAGTTTCAGCACACTCACCGTTTTTGCGGCCACTGCGCCAGCCCGCTACAACAACATGGTCATGACCAGGGCAAACACTGCCCCGGCTGCGGCCAGCTCTACTATCCACGACTGTCGCCAGCCATGATGGTGGCGGTGTATCGCGGCCAGGAGCTGCTGCTGGCCCGCAGCCCGCACTTCCTGCCCGGCGTGTACAGCGCACTGGCCGGCTTTGTCGAACCAGGCGAAACCGTGGAGCAATGCGTACACCGCGAAACTCTGGAAGAAGTGGGCGTGCGGGTAAAAAACCTGCGCTATGTCTGCTCGCAATCCTGGCCTTTCCCGCATTCGCTGATGCTGGCATTCACTGCCGAATATGATGGTGGCGACATCCGCCCGCAGCCGGGAGAAATCGAGGACGCAGGCTGGTATCACATTGACGCCCTGCCCACCATCCCGGCCCAGCTGTCAGTGGCCTACCAACTGATTCGCCACACCAGCGACTGGCTGCGCCAAACACAAGCCTGAGCAGTCGTCATACAAAAGGGGAGCCGTCGGCTCCCCTTTATTTAGAGCAGCTAACAAAAACCCTGCTGCTGCGTTGCGCCGCCTTGCCGTACTACTTGTACTGTCTGCGGCGGCAGGCCTTGCCCCAGGGACGCTACGC
>NZ_QAJS01000009.1:251650-503896 GCF_003852595.1 Aquitalea sp. FJL05 | reverse complement strand
ATTTTGTTAGCCGCTCTTATTCCCTGCACACATTTACGCCCTGCACCGGGCAGGCTCAGGCAGACAGCACGCTGCTCTCGATCAACTGCAGCAAACGACCCAGCGCCGTCAGTACGGTTTGCTGCCGCACCGCCGCCCGATCACCGGCAAAGTGGCAGACAAAGGCCTGACTCAGTCCATCCGGCCCGGCCAGCGCCAGCCATACCGTGCCCACTGGCTTGGCTGGCGAACCACCCCCCGGACCGGCAATACCGGAAACAGCCACCGCCCAATCAGCAGCGGCACGCTCACGCGCTCCTGCAGCCATCTGCCGCACCACGGCCTCACTGACGGCACCGTGCTCGGCCAGCGTAACGGCCTGCACCCCCAGCAGATCCTGCTTGGCCTCATTGCTGTAGCTTACCAGGCCATAACCGAACCAGGCCGAGCTGCCGGCAATATCAGTCAGCGCGGCGGCAATCATGCCACCGGTGCAGGACTCTGCCGTGGCCACGGTTTCGCCTCGTGCCAGCAGCTGCTCGCCCAGTTGTGCCGCCAGCGCGGCTGCCTGCTTATCCATGCACGCTCCTGAAATATTCAATCAAACCGTGGGTTGAGCTGTCGTGTGCAGCAGGTGCGGCGGCAGCGGCATCCAGCTCGGGCAGGATGCGCCGGGCCAGCTGCTTGCCGTATTCTACGCCCCATTGATCGAAGGAATTGATGCCCCAGATCACCCCTTGCACGAAGACCTTGTGCTCGTACAGCGCCAGCAGCATGCCCAGGGTGTGGGGCGTGACCTGGTCCAGCGCAATGGTGTTGGAGGGCTGATTGCCCGGAAACAGCTTTTGCGGCAGCAGCATGTCCAGTTCTTCGCCCGGCAGATCAGGCAATTCAGCCATCACCTCGGCCTCGCTCTTGCCGCGCATCAGCGCCTCGGACTGGGCAAAGCAATTGGCCACCAGCACGCGGTGCTGCTGCTCCAGCCCGTAATGACTGTTCATCGGCACGATGAAATCACAAGGCACCAAGCGAGTACCCTGATGCAGCAGCTGGAAAAAGGCATGCTGGCTGTTGGCCCCTTCCTCGCCCCAGATCACCGGTCCGGTATCGAAGTCCAGCGGTGCACCAAAACGCCCCACCCGCTTGCCGTTCGACTCCATGTCCAGCTGCTGGATATGCGCTGGCAAACGGCGCAGGCCGTGGTCGTAAGGCATGATGGCGTGGGTATGCGCCTGATAGAAGGTGTTGTACCAGATGCCGATCAGCGCCAGCAGCACCGGCATGTTCTGTACCAGTGGCGCATTGAAGAAGTGTTCATCCATGGCATGCGCGCCATCCAGAAACTGGCGGAAGCTGTCGTAGCCCACGGCTAGCATCACCGGCAGGCCAATGGCCGACCAGACCGAATAACGCCCACCCACCCAATCCCAAAAGCCGAACATGTGTTCGGTATCAATGCCAAAAGCCTGCACGGCCGGCGCATTGGTAGACACGGCAACAAAATGCCGGGCAATGTCGCCCTGGCTTCCAGCCTGCAAAAACCAGGCCTTGGCCGCCTCGGCATTGAGCAGGGTTTCCGGCGTGGTAAACGACTTGGACGCCACCACAAACAGCGTGGTGGCCGGGTCCAGCTGCTCCAGCGTACGGGCGATATGCTGGCCATCGACATTGGAGACAAAATGCACCTTCAGCGCAGGATGGGCATAGGCCGACAGCGCCTCTTTCACCACCAGCGGCCCCAGATCCGAGCCGCCAATACCCAGGTTCACCACATCGCGTATCGGCTGGCCGGTGTAGCCCAGCCACTGCCCGCTGCGTACCTTGTCGCTGAAAACCCGCATGCGCTGCAGCACGGCATGCACCTCGGGCACGATATCCTGCCCATCCAGCAGCAGGCTGGCCGACGCGGGCAGACGGAGCGCGGTATGCAGTACAGAGCGCCGTTCGCTGACATTGATGCGTTCACCGCGGCGCATGCGCTGCATCCAGCCTGACAGATCCGCCTCGTGCGCCAGATCGATCAACAGCTCCAGCGTGCGTTCGGTGATACGGTTTTTCGAGTAATCCAGCAACAAGCCATCCAGTTGCAAAGAAAAACGCTGGAAACGCTGGGCATCGGTCTGAAACAGTTCACGCATCTGCATGAAACGGGTGGCACGCTGATGCTGGTGCAGCCGAGCCCAGACGGGGCTGTGATTGATACCGGTTTTGCTGTCGTCAAACATGGTCGTGAGATGGCTGCATTCAAAAATGGAATTGGATTGTGCTTTACTCACCCCGCCACCGATGGCCGGGCTGGCAAGAATAAAGGGGACTGGCGTCCCCTTGGCAAAATGCATGTTACCACTGTAGTGCCAGCACTACATCACACCTTGAGAAAGTGCTCGCGGTAGTATTTCAGCTCTTCGATGGATTCCTCGATATCCGCCAGCGCTTCGTGCTTGCCGCGTTTCACCACGCCACGCGCCACCTCAGGCCGCCAACGCTTGCACAGCTCCTTCAGCGTGGACACATCCAGATTGCGGTAGTGGAAATACTCCTCCAGCTGCGGCATCCAGCGCACCATGAAACGGCGATCCTGATGGATGGTATTGCCACACATCGGCGTGGTACGGGCCGGCACATACTCGGCCATGAAGGCCAGCAACGTCGCCTCGGCCTCGGCCGCACTCAGGGTGGCGGCCTTGACCTTGGCAATCAGGCCGCTCTTGCCGTGGGTATTCTTGTTCCAGTCATCCATGGCGTCCAGCACGCTGTCCGGCTGGTGGATCACCAGCACGGGCGATTGCCCCAGCACATTCAACTGGCTGTCGGTGGCAATCATCGCCACTTCGATAATGCGGTCGGTTTCAGGATTCAGCCCGGTCATTTCCATGTCGAGCCAGATGAGGTTGTTCTGATCTTGTGCCATACTGTCCAATCTTTGCGAAACCCAAGCATTTTCCTTCATTGCCGCCGCGGCGGCAAACCCACCTGCGTAAATCATGACCGAGGCATTCCGCTATCTCTTTCTGGGCGCTCTGGCGCTGACCCTGATTCTCAAATTGTGGCTGGGCTTGCGCCACATCCGCCATATTGCGCGCCATCGCGCCCGCGTACCGGCAGAGTTTGCCGACGCCATCACACTGCAGCAGCACCAGCATGCCGCCGACTACAGCATGGCCAAAACCCGGCTGGGCTTGCTGTCCAGCTGTATCGACACCGCACTGATCGCCGGCCTGACGCTGGGCGGTGCACTCGACTGGCTGGCACGGCAGATTAGCGGCCTGGCTCTGGGTGAAATCGGCAGCGGCCTGCTGCTGGTCGTGGCCCTGACCCTGCTCACCTCCGCCATCAGCCTGCCCATCTCGCTGTATAGCACTTTCCGTATCGAGGCGCGCTTCGGCTTCAACAAGATGACGCTGACCATGTTTGTGCTGGATGCCATCAAGGGCAGTGCCATCGGCGCGCTGATCGGCCTCCCCCTGCTGGCGCTGGTACTGTGGCTGATGGCCCAGGCCGGGCCGCTGTGGTGGCTGTGGGTGTGGCTGGTATGGTCGGCCTTCCAGCTATTGATGGTGGCGCTCTACCCCACACTGATCGCCCCCTTGTTCAACCGCTTCCAGCCACTGGAAGACCTGGCGCTGAAACAGCGCATCGAAGCCCTGCTGGCACGTACTGGTTTTACCAGCCAGGGCGTGTTCGTGATGGACGGCTCGCGCCGCTCCAGCCACGGCAATGCCTACTTCACTGGTTTTGGCAGCGCCAAGCGCATCGTGTTTTTCGACACCTTGCTCAAGCAGCTGTCGGCAGAGGAAATCGAAGCCGTACTGGCGCACGAACTGGGCCATTTCAAACGCAAGCACATCGTCAAGCGCATCGGTTTTGCCTTTGCCCTGTCGCTGGGCTTTCTGTTCATACTGGGTCAATTGCTGCATGCCGGCTGGTTCTACCAGGCATTGGGCGTCAGCACACCCAGCACCGCCATGGCGCTGATCCTGTTCTTCCTTGCCGTGCCGGCTTTTACTTTTCCGCTGACACCGCTGTCCAGCCTGCTGTCGCGCCGTCACGAATACGAGGCAGACGAATTTGCCGCCAGCCAGTCCGATGCGCACCATCTGGTCGCCGCACTGGTCAAACTCTATCGTGACAACGCCTCGACCCTGACACCAGACCCGCTGCACTCGGCGTTTTACGACTCCCACCCTCCGGCGAGCCTGCGCATCGCCCATCTGCAAGGAGCCCGTCCATGAATCTGCTCGCCCTGCATTGCGAGGCCCAGCACGGCAAAAGCCCGCTGGATGCCAGCACCATCAATCAATTCCTGACCACCCTGCCTGACTGGGAAGTCAAAGGTATCGAGCTGTGCAAGACTTTCCGTTTTGACGACTATTACCAAACCATGGCTTTTGTAAATGCCCTGGCCTGGATTGCCCATCAGGAAGACCACCACCCAGACATGTCGGTGCACTACAACCGCGCCGTGGTGCACTTCAGCACCCACGACGCCGGCGGCCTGACTCTCAACGACTTCATTTGCGCGGCGAAAACCGAAGCGCTGCAAGGCCAGGCATGAGAGCAGCCATCGGACAGATCATCCGCAGCCATGGCCGCCGCTTCATCGTGGAGGCCGAAGGCCAGACCTACGGCTGCTCCACCCGCGGCAAACGGGTGGACTTCGCCTGCGGCGACCGCGTGGAAATCCTGATTCAGAACAAGGAACAGGCCGTCATCGAGGAAAGCCTGCCACGCAGCAGCCTGCTGTACCGTCAGGACGACTGGAAGACCAAGGTGATTGCCGCCAATGTCAGCCGCATTCTGTTTGTGATTGCCGCCGTTCCCAGTCCCAACGAAGAACTGCTCAATCGCTGCCTGATTGCCGCCGAGGCCGCCGACATCGACCCGGTCATCCTGATCAACAAGGCCGACCTGCCGGAAACCGCCGCGCTGATCGAGAAGCTGCAGCCCTATGCCGCGCTCGGCTACAAGATGATCACCCTGTCGGCCAAAGAAGACATGAGCCCGCTGCTGCCGCTGCTGGATGGTGAAACCTGCGTCTTTGTCGGCCAGTCCGGCATGGGCAAGTCCACCCTCACCAACGCCCTGCTGCCCGAGGCCAACGCCCGCATCGGCGACATTTCCGAAGCACTGGATTCCGGCAAGCACACCACCACCCACGCCACGCTCTATCATCTGGATACCCTGTCGGCGGGCAGCGACCTGATCGACTCCCCCGGCCTGCAGGAATTCGGCCTCAAGCATTTGCAGGCCACCGACCTGCTGCACTACTTCCCGGAAATGCGCCCGCTGATCGGCCAATGCCGTTTCCACAACTGCACCCACCGCAAGGAGCCTGATTGCGCAATCAAACAGGCCGCAGAAGATGGCACGATATCCCGGCAAAGACTGGATTTACTACAACGTTTAAGTAATGAATTGTTAAATCATTCTGCATAAAACGTTTTGTCATCTGGCCTGTTTACAATTCGGTGCAGGACTCATATTCTGGTAAGAAAAAAGTCATATCAGACTTCAGATCAGCGAGTTTTTCGCCCCAACAAAGACAAGGAGCCAGCATCATGACAAAACGCATCGCACTCGTAACCGGAGGCATGGGCGGCATTGGCACCGCCATCTGCAAGGCTCTGGCCGAATCCGGCCACACCGTCATCACCACCTACAGCAAACCGGGCAAGGAACAGGCCTGGCTGGCCGACATGAAGGGCATGGGCTTTGCCGACATCCACGCCTACCAGTGTGACGTCACCGATACCGCAGCCTGCGCTGCCATGCTGGCAAAGGCCCAGCAGGAAGTCGGCGCAGTGGATGTACTGGTCAACAATGCCGGCATTACCCGTGACGGCACTTTCAAGAAACAAACCAAGGATGACTGGGACGCGGTCATCAAGACCAACCTGGATTCGCTGTTCAATATGGTGAAACCGGTTCTGGACGGCATGGTGGAGCGCGGCTTTGGCCGCATCATCAATATTTCCTCGATCAATGGCCAGAAAGGGCAGTTTGGCCAGACCAACTACTCCGCCGCCAAAGCCGGCATGCATGGTTTCACCATGGCGCTGGCACAGGAAGTGGCCCGCAAGGGCGTCACCGTCAACACCATCTCCCCGGGCTATATCGCCACCGACATGGTGATGGCCGTACCGGAAGAAGTACGCAACAAGATCGTCGCCAACATCCCGGTGGGCCGCCTGGGCAAGCCGGAAGAAATCGCCGGCCTGATCAACTACCTGGCCTCCGATGTTGCCGGTTTCATGACCGGTGCCAACCTGGCCATCAATGGCGGCCAGCACATGATGTAAGCCGGATTCCACAAGGGATACCGCACAAAAACCCGGCATCGCGCCGGGTTTTTTATTGCCCTCTTCATGCGCGGCATTCTGCTATGCTGACGGCCTTGAATTTCACATCAGAGCAAGATATGGCTGAACATTTGACCATTCAGGGCGAAACCAAGGAAGAAAAATACCAGACCCTGCTGCCGCAAGCACAGGCACTGGTGCAATACGAAGACGACCAGATTGCCGCACTGGCCAATCTGGCCGCAGCACTGCACGCCAGCTTTGACTGGTTATGGACCGGCTTTTATCTGGTCAAGGGCCAGCAACTGGTGCTTGGCCCCTTTCAGGGGCCGATTGCCTGCACCCGCATCCCGCATGGCAAAGGGGTATGTGGCAGCGCCTGGGCACAAAACCGCACGCTGATCGTGCCGGATGTCGATGCCTTTCCCGGCCACATTGCCTGCTCATCCAGCGCCCGCTCGGAAATCGTTGTCCCCGTACGCAATGCAGCCGGCGAAGTGGTCGCTGTGCTGGACGTGGACTCCGCTCAACTCGACCAGTTCGACGCCAGCGACGCACAATATCTGGAAAGCATCTGTCAGGCGCTACAGCACCTGTTTTAACCCAAAAAAAGCAGATGCGTAAGGTATCTGCTTTCAGGCTGCTGACAAAGTAAACGGGGGCGATTTCACCGGACCCGGCAAAGCCGGGCCTTTCTGCTCACTGTATTGATCCGGCGGCCTTCCCATTGATTCCCAACCCCCGCCCTTGCCCTGCAAGGGAGACTCGCCTTCCTTTCGGAAAGCGAGATGGGTGTGTCAATAAGCTGAAGAGCAGATGCGGCCATGCATCTGCTCTTCAACCATCCATTCAGGCCAGGGGCAATTGCAACTGCCTGCTGACCCACTCGCGCATGCCAGCCTCATCCAGCACAGCCAGATCCTGACGCGCATCATGCATGGCAGAGGCCAGCCGATGCAATTGTCGCTCCAGCCCCGCCGCCATCTCCCCAGCCAGCCGCGCATTTTCCCCAGCCATATCCAGCAATCGGGCATTGGCCTGCTCCCCCAGCACCGACTGGCGCTCGGCCGCCTGTTGCAACTCGATATTGCGCTGCTCCAGCATTTCCAGCCGCGCCGCCTGCTTGCCGGATTCGCGATCCCGCTCGGCCAGTCGCTCACGCCACACCTGCTCCACCTGCAATACCTGGCGCCGCGCCGCCTGCAACTCCTCCTGCAAGGCCGCCGTCGCCAGCTTCATGGCCTGGCGCTCCTCCTCGACCTGCTCATACAGGCGTAACCGCAAGCCTTCCAGCCGCTCATAAGCCAGGCTCTCACGCCGCTCGGCCTCCTGCCGTGCCTCTTGCAGCCTTTGCTCATGCCGCGCCTCCAGCTCGGCCACCCGCTCATCACTATCTCGGCGCACTTGCTGCGCCTCCAGCCTGCTGGCTTCCAGCTGTTCACCCAGCCGCTGGCTGTTCGACTCCAGCAAAACATGCCGCTGCTCGGCAGACTGCAGCTTGCCGTCCAGCTCCTGCAGACGGACTGCCCGCAGCTCCAGCTCACGCAAGGCTGACTGCAAGGAAGCCTGTGTGGTTTCCAGCTGGGCCTGGGCCGCCGCCTGTGCCTGGAGCGAATCCGCCACTTGCTGCTCGGCCTCTTGCCGTACCGCTTCCCATTGCTGTTCGGCCGCGGTGCAAGACTGCTGCCAGATCAAGCCGAATGCCTCGGCCAGGCCGGCAGGCCAATCCGGATGACGGGCCGAACTGGCCATACGCGCCAGAAACTCCTGCCGCCACTCCTTGAGTGTGTTGTTGATGGTGGTATTGGAACCGGTACCCAAGCGGCTGCGCACCTCCACCACGGTAGGCCACACCCCTTCCCCCACCAATTCAAAAGCCACCTGCCGAATGCGTGAATAGATGTCAGTTGCCATGCCAACCATACCATTTCAGTTGAATGAGCACATTTTATCACAAGCATAAAATATTATTTATTACGTATTACATTATTTTATTACACAATCGCTACAATTATTTCCGATTACTGTACTTATCGGATGTTTCTTTCAGAAAATTTCAAAATACCAGCCACCATGCAGCAAGCCCCTCCTTCCCAGAGCCCTCTTGCCGACCCTTCTTTAGACACCGCAAGCCAGCATCAATGCATGATCGATGCCGACCGCACACCATCCTGCATAACAACACCCCACACCAAAGCCACCAGCAACGGCCCCCTCCAAAAACAAAAAAGCCCGGCATGCAAGCCGGGCCTTACCAAGCACCACTTCACATCAGGCCGAAGCATCTCCCGCCACCTGGCGCAAATCCGCCACCATCTGCGACAAGCGATTCTGCAGATCCGAAATATCCGCCTGCGAGTTCAGCAACTCATCCACCCCCTCATCCAGCGCCCGATTGAGCACATTCTCCTGATTCGTCGTCAACATCATCGACACATAAGCCGCATCCACCCGTTGCCGCACATTTTCCAGCGCAATGCGACTGGAAACCTGGTTATCCCGCTGCGCCCTGTCCACCTCTCCCAGCACCTCGGTCATGCGCAAGGCCAGCCGCACGATTTCCTCATCACGATTCCGCGCCAACTCCAGCGCAGCCAGCGCACCAGCATGCACATCTGCCGTTTCCACCAGCATGGTCAGGTGATCACGCAAGCGGCCGCAGCGATCCTCATCCCCCAGCGGCATGTCGCGCACCAGCAAGGACACCACCGGATAGTTGATCACCATGCGCGCCTTGAACTGCACCAGACGCCCCATGCCGACCAGATGATCCATCACCGACAGCTCCAGCGGGCTAGCCTCACCACCGCGACAACGCGTTATCCCACCGGTCGGCACGCGCACCTGCACGCAAGACTCCAGCCCATACAGCGCCACACCAGCCACCATGGCATCCGCCAGCTCCAGCACCGTGGATGCCGTACCCAAACGCTTCACCACCTCCAGCAAGGCCCCCATCTCGCTCATGCTCTGCATGGCGGTCATGGCAGCACAGCTGGCATCACGGGCCAATCCATTCAGCCTGCCACGCTCAACAGTGGAGTCAATCAGCCGCTGCAACTTCGCTACCAGTTCCGGCGCAGAAAACGGTTTGACGACATAATCCTCACCCCCAGCCTCGTAGCCGGCCAGTCGGTCTTCTATCTCCTCGCGCGCCGACACAAATACGATCGGCACCTGCGCAAACTCTTCATTTGCCCGGATGCGGCGGCAAGTCTCAAAGCCATCGATGCCGGGATGCATTTCCACATCCAGCAAGATGGCTGCCGGACGCACCTCACTCAGCATCGCCAGCGCCTCCTCGCCGCTACTGGCATCCACCACCTCAAAGCTACGCGACAAGCCCATTTTCAGCAGCCGCCGCACCGTCTCCACATCGTCCACCACCAGTATTTTTGCTTTTTCGTTCATGCCTGAAACACCTTTTCCCCTTACCTATCTAAGTACTCAGTCTCTCTTCTATAGCTGCCAACACCAGTCCTATTCAAGCGACATCAGCAAAGTCAGCTGGACTAGGGCCTGTTAACACTATGTTTTCTGCGGCGCAGGCCCTGAAAGGTTGTCAATGCAAGGCGGAGGGTGCAGCGCTTGGTGGCCCCAAGCGCAAATCCGACAACGCAGCAGTGGCAAGCTAATCCGGCCTGCCCTGCGGGGCGGATGTTGAGCGGCGCGCGGTTTTTCGCGCATTGCATCCCCTCAACATCCGCCGCCGTGAAAAAAATAGCGTTAACAGGCCCCAAGCCCACCCGGCCAAGCACCAACACCGCCACAACGCTGCAAGAGTGCTTGTCCACCGCACCATGCCGCCCTAGAATCGGCAAGCCCATGCCCAATATCCTGCCCGACACCCGACACCCCGACGCCCTGATCGCCGCCCAGTCCGACCAGCAGGCCGTCCTGCTATGGCTGAGCGAATTCATCGACCGCCCGGCCACCTTGCGCAGCTATCGCAAGGAGACCGAGCGCTTCCTGCTGTGGCTGACAGATCGCCACAAGAGCCTGCAAGCCGTGCGGCGGGAGGATGTGCTGGACTACCAGCGCTTTTTGCAAGCACCCTGGCCAGCAGAACGCTGGATAGGACCAGCCCGGCCACGCCAGCATGCGCACTGGAAACCATTTACCGGGCCACTGAAGCCCGCCAGCATCCGCCAGGCCCTCACCATTCTGTCCGCCCTGTTCAGCTATCTGAGCGAAGCCGGCTACCGCCATGGCAACCCGTTCAAGCTGCTGCGCCAGCGCCAGACGCTGGACACGCGCCCGGTGGAACGCTTTCTCGACCACGCCGCCTGGCAAGCCATTCTCAGCGCACTGCAACACCTGCCACACAACACGCACCGCGAGCAACTACAAGCAGCCCGCGCCCGCTGGCTGCTCACCCTGCTCTACCTCACCGGCGCACGCCGGCAGGAAGTAGCCGCAGCCCGCATGGGTGACATCAGCCAGCGGCGGCAACAATGGTGGTGGCGCGTACATGGCAAAGGCGGCAGCACTGCCGATATACCGGTATCCGATGAATTGCTGCAGGCACTGGGCGACTATCGCCACAGCCTGGGACTGGGCCGCCTCCCCCAGCACGCCGAAGACACGCCCCTGCTGTGCCGCATTCCCGGGCAAGGCAAGGACAGCCTGCACGGGGTCAGCGACAAGGCGATCTACCTGATCTGCCAGGAAATCTTCAAACGCGCCGCCAGCCATTGCGAAGACCCGCAAAGTCGCAGCCAGCTACTGCAGGCCAGCACCCACTGGCTGCGCCACACTGCGGCCAGTCATCAGCTGGAAGCGGGCGTGCCGCTGCTGATGGTGAGCCAGAACCTGCGCCACGCCAGCATCCAGACCACCCGCCGCTACCTGCACAGCGAAGACGAGGCGCGGCACGAATTCTCCCAACGACATCGCTTTACCCGCTCAGAGTAATCTTTTACTGATCAGCCTCTGCGGGCGCATACCTGTTGGCTGAAGGCGGACTTCCACCGGCCATCCGCTCCTGCCAGCCCAGCAGCCCCGCCCGACATGCCACGCCACATCATCTGCATCAGGCACGCAGGCCCGCCAGCATCACCGTGAGTTTTTCCAGCGACATCACCTCGTCCACACCACCGTGCTGGATGGCCTCGTTGGGCATGCCGAATACCACGCAGGATTCCTCATCCTGTGCCAGGGTACGGGCACCGTTATCACGCATCTCGCGCATGCCGCGCGCGCCATCGTCGCCCATGCCGGTCATGATGACGCCAACCGCATTCTTGCCGGCGCTGACCGCGACCGAGCGGAACAGCACATCCACCGAAGGGCGATGGCGCGACACCAGCGGGCCGTCCTTTACTTCGGCCTGGTACTGCGCACCATTGCGCTTGATCAGCAAATGCTTGCCACCCGGAGCAATCAGCACCGTGCCGGGCAGCAGGCGGTCACCATTGCAGGCTTCACGAATCTCCACCTTGGCCAGCCGGTTCAGCCGCTCGGCAAACGAAGTGGTGAATTTTTCCGGCATGTGCTGCACCACGGCGATGCCCGGACAGGTAGCCGGCAGCCGTGGCAGCATGTACTCCAGCGCCTGAGTACCACCGGTGGAGGTGCCGATGGCGATGATTTTTTCCGTAGTACGAAACATGGCCCGGCCGGATGGCGCTTCCAGCACGGCATCGGCGGTCAGCTTGGGCGCCGGGCCGGCCGATGCCGCTGCGCCATGCAGGATGCGCTTGACCGCGCCCATTCGGGCTCCGGCCGCGGCACGCACTTGCTGGATCAGCTCTTGCGCGCTGCCTTGCAGGAATGACTTCAGATTGAGTGCAGGCTTGGTGATGATGGTCACCGCGCCGGCAGCCATCGCTTCCAGCGTGATGTGCGCGCCTTTTTCGGTCAGCGAGGAACAAATGATGACCGGAGTGGGATGATCGGCCATGATCTGCCGCAGAAAGGTCAGGCCGTCCATGCGTGGCATTTCGATATCCAGCACGATCACATCCGGCCATTGCTGCTTCATGCGCTGCATGGCAAACAGCGGGTCGGGCGCGGCACCCAGCACCTGGATATCCGGCGCGGCGGCCAGCATCTGGCTGAGCACTTCCCGCACCACGGCGGAATCATCGACAATCAGCACCCGAATCGGCATGTTCTCACCTTTGTGTATGGCTGACCGGCACATGGCGGTAACGCGAAGGCTGCTCTTGCTGCAAGGGCAGGTCCAGATTGCGCAAGGACTCCGAATGACCGATCAGCAGATAGCCGCCAGGGCGGATCTTGCTACACAGCTGGCTGAGCACCTGCTGCTTGGTCTCGCCATCGAAGTAGATCAGGACATTGCGCAGCAACACCACATCGAACTGCGCCTGGCGAAAGTCTTCGCAATGCAGCAGGTTGATATTGGAAAAATCCACCTTGCGCGCCAGTTCCGGCAGCACCCTGACCTTGCCGCTGTATTCATCGATACCGCGCAGCAAGTATTTGCGCCACATGGCTGGCGGCGTCCTGCGCACTCTGTCGTGCAGGTAGACGCCACGCCGGGCAAATGCCGTGACCTGGGTATTGATGTCACTGGCGTACACCTGCCAGTTGCCATGCAGGCCCAGGCTATCGGCCAGCGTCATGGCGATGCTGTACGGTTCCTCCCCGGTCGAGCAGGCGGCCGACCAGATACGGATCGCGCCACGGCGCTGGCCATGCAGCTCGCGCACATGGTGCTGCAGCCAGTCAAAGTGCTGCGGCTCGCGAAAAAAATAGGTTTCATTGGTAGAGAGCAGGTTGATCGCCCTTTGCTTCTCCACCCTGCCCTCCGCCCCCTGCAGCAATTGCCAGTAGGCCATGAAACTATCCAGCTGCAGCTGGCGGATGCGTTTGGACAGGCGCGACTGCACCAGGGCCAGCTTGCCCGGCGGCAGGTCGATGCCCGCCTCCTGGTAGATGAAACGGCGAAAGCGACTGAACTCCTGATCGCTCAGCACCGGATCGCGCCCCAATAGCGGTCCCGGGCCAAACACTAGCTGACCTCGGCTTCATCGCTGAAATACTGCAGGCTGGCCGACTCGGCCATGGCGCTCAGCTCGGACACCGACAAGGCCTGCTGCACATTCAGCAAAATGGCAAAGCGCTCGTTGATGGTGGCAATACCCTCGATGAAGTCGCCGCGAATGCTGGCACCAAAGCTGGGCGAGGGGTCGATGTCGCGGCGCGGTATTTCCAGCACTTCGCACACGGCATCCAGCAGGATGCCGACCTCGCTATAGCCGCTTTCCAGCCCTGGCAGCGACAGAATGGCCACACAGGTGGAGGGCTTGAGCTCGGTCATGCCTCGGCCAAAGCGGATGGAAAGATCAATCACCGGCACCACCGAGCCACGCAGATTGATGATGCCGCGCACAAAGCCGGGCATCATCGGCACCTGGGTGATGCCATCAAACTCGATGATCTCGCGGATGAAGTTGATCTCAATCCCAAACAGATCCTCACCGAGAATAAAGGTCACGCAGTGAAACTTGCTGTCGGTGGCGGCGCCGGCCACAGGTTCAAGACGTTCTTTCATGGTCTTGCTCCTAGTACTTGGTGAACTTGTCGTCGTCTATCTCGTCGTCAAAATCGTCATCACCGTGCGACTGCGGTGGCGGAGCACTGGCCTTGCGCGTGCTCCCTGCGCCATGGCCAAGCTTGCGCATGCTGCTGCGACCACCGCGCAGCTTGAACTGCTGCATCAGCTCTTGCAGCTGCATGGCGGCGGAGCTGAGCTCTTCCGAGGTGGAGCTCAGCTCTTCGGCGGAAGATGCCGACGACTGCATGCCGCTGCTGATCTGGGTCACTGCGCTGTTGATCTGGTCGATGCCGGTACGCTGCTCGCGCGAGGCGGCGGAGATTTCCTGCACCAGGGTCGCGGTCTGGTCGATGCCCGGCAGCATTTCCTGCAGCAGCACACCGGCACGTTCGGCCACGCCCACCGAGCGCCCGGCCAGATCACCAATTTCCTTGGCGGCCACCTGCGAGCGCTCGGCCAGCTTGCGCACCTCCACCGCCACTGTGGCAAAACCCTTGCCATGCTCGCCGGCACGGGCCGCTTCGATAGCAGCGTTGATGGCCAGCAAATCGGTCTTGTTGGCGATATCGTTGATGACGGTAATGCGCGAGGCGATTTCCTTCATGGCATGCACCATGTCACCCACGGCACGGCCGCCATCGGTGGCGCTGCTGGCCGACTTGGCGGCAATGCCTTCGGTGACGCGGGCATTGTCGGCATTCTGGGTAACCGTAGCGGCCATTTCCTCGACCGAGGCGCTGGTTTCCTCGACACTGGCCGCCAGCTCCGACGAAGTTTGTGCCAGCGAATTGGCGGTGGCCGACACCTGCTCCGAGGCCGAACCGATTGATTCGGACATGGAGCTAACCTCCAACAGCGTGTCGGACAGGCGGTGTGCCATGCCCTTGATGGAAAACAGCAGGCTGGAATCGTCATTGCTGCGCAGGCGGATGGGCACCGACAGATCACCCTGAGCCACCCGCGACACCACCTGCATGGCATAGGCCGGATCACCACCCAGCTGGCTGAGGATGCTGCGAATCACCAGCAGCGCCACCACGATACTCACCACGATGGCCAGCAGCACGATGACCAGGATCATTTCCAGGGTATGCCCGCTGGTGGCCTTGCTTTCATCCATCTCCGCACTGGCCTGCTTGAGATTGGCATCGATCAGCTCGGTCATGATGCTGTTGATGCTGTCGAAGGTAGGCCGGGCCTTTTCCGACATGATCTTCAATGCCAGCTTGTTGTTTTCGCCATTACCGTTATCGGTGTAGGACAGCTTCTTGACTTCAGCCGCATAGCCCTCATAGGCCGCCCAGGCGGTATCAAAGCGCCGCAGCGCGTCTACTTCTTGCGGGCTGAGTGCCGTTTTACGGTAGTGATCCAGCGCGCCATTCATTTCCTTTTCAAACTTGCCGATATTGATGTCCACCTGGTCCATGACCTTGGTGTCAGTCTCGGCGATATAGCGGTACAGCGAACGATTACAGGCCATGGCATAACGCGCGGCATGGCCCAGATCCCTTACCGGTATCAGCTCGCGCTCATACATATTGACGGTCAGGCCAGTCATCTTGTCGGTAGAGGAGTAAGCCAGCACTCCCAGCAATAACAGAAATGCCAACACCAGCGAAAAGGCAATGGTCAGCTTGTTTCTAACCTGCAGTGTGTGAAACCAGTTCATGGCAGCCTCCGGACCTGTTAGAAAATAGGCAATGCGGGTTTAGTTCTTATCGCTCACCAGCGCTTCGGCACGCTGGCGGATGGTACGACGCTCACGCCGGCAGGCGTGCTGGATCAACTGGGGAATGTCCAGCACCAGCGCCGGCTTGCCATTGCCGAGGATGGTGGAGCCACTGATTCCCCGCAGTGACTTGAAAATCTCGCCCAGCGGCTTGATGACTGCTTGTACTTCGCCCATCAGCTTGTCCACCACGATGCCGGCACGATGCTCACCGTAATGGACAATGACGATGAACTCCGGCCCGCTGGCCGGCGGCAGGCCGAACAGCTCGCGCAGCGAGACAAAGGGCAGCCAGTCGCCACGCAGGTTTACCTGGCGGGAGTGCTGGTTCATGGCCTCCTGCGGCATGTCGACGCATTCGATCATCATGTCCAGCGGCATCACCAGCGCCGAGTCGTTTACCTCCACCCGGAAGCCATCGATGATGGCCAGCGTCAGCGGCAGCCGCAGGCGGAAGGTGGAACCGACGCCCGGCGTGGACTGGATTTCGATTTCGCCGCGCAGCGCCTCGATATTGCGCTTCACCACATCCATGCCGACTCCGCGACCGGACAGATCGCTCACCGCGTCGGCAGTGGAGAAGCCCGGCAGGAAAATCAGCTGCAGGATGTCCTGGTCGCTCAGCGGCCGGCCGTCGGCCAGCAAGCCGCGCTCGGTGGCCTTGGCCAGCACCTTGTCGCGATTGATGCCGCCACCATCGTCACTGACTTCCACCACCACCGAACCGGCATCGTGATAGGCATTGAGCGTGATGGTGCCCACTTCCGGCTTGCCGGCGGCACGCCGCTTGTCCGCCTGTTCCAGCCCGTGATCAACGGCATTGCGCACGATGTGCATCAGCGGGTCGGTCAGCTTTTCCACCATGGACTTGTCGATTTCGGTATCAGCCCCCTTGATCTCCAGCTGGATGGCCTTGTCCAGTTGCCGCGAGACTTCACGCACCATGCGCGGGAAGCGGCTGAACACCTCATCCACCGGCACCATGCGCAGGGTCAGCGCGTCATCGCGAATGCTTTCCACCAGGGTATTGATGATGGCCACTGACTCCAGCAGCTCGGCATCGCCACGGCTTTGCGCAATCAGCTTGGTGCCGGACGAGGCAATCACCAGTTCGCCCACCCGATTGATCAAGCGGTCCAGCTTGCTGGCCTCGATGCGGATGTACTGGTTTTCACTGCGCGGCACGGCCTTGGCCGCCGCGCTGGCACTGGCTACCGGCTTGTCTTCGTCCACCACGGCGGGCTGAGCCTCCAGCGGCACCTCCTCACTGACGCGCCGAGCCTCCTCCGGCGTCAGCGCCGCACGTTGCAGCCAGCGCTGCAACTGCTCGGGCTCGTCCAGCCGTTGCCATACAGCACGGTAATCTGCCAGCGGCGCATGCGGCGGCAGGATGCAGATCAGGCTTTCTTCCTCGATGAATTCAAAGGTGCCGGCGATCTTGTCCAGGCTTTCACCGGAATCCAGCGCCAGGTCCAGGCCGATGAAGCACTCGGTCGGGTCCAGTTCTTCCAGCTGGGGCGTGGCGCGCCAGACCAGCTCGATGCTGCGCACCTCGCCCAGCTGCCCCAGATAGCGCAAGAAGGACAAGGGATCAAAACCATGGCGAAAGGTGTCGGGATGAAAACGCAGCGACAGCTGCCAGTACGGGCTCTGGCTTTGCTCTGCCGTCGCCGGCAGCTCGGCGGCGACCGGACTGGTCACTGCAAGGACCGGAGCCGTCACCCCGGCAGTGGAGGATGACTGCTGGTAGGCACTGAGCCACTTGAGCAGTGCTGCGCCTTCCGGCAGGTCCTGCACCGCCTGCTCCTCATTGCCGTTGGCGGCCTCCAGCAGCAGGCGCAGGTGGTCGTTGCAGTTGAGCAGCAGATTGACCAGGTCATCACTCAGCTCGACCTCGCCCGAGCGCAGGCGCTCCAGCACGTTCTCCACCACATGAGCGAAGCGCACCAGCGCGTCCAGCCCGAAAATACCGGCCGAACCCTTGATGGTATGGGCAGTACGAAACAGCAGATTGAAAGTTTCCGCATTGGGCGGATAGATGTCCGGGTGCAGCAGCGCATTTTCCAGCGCCGTGCACAATTCCTGGGACTCTTCAAAGAAGATGGCCTTGGCCTTGCTCAGATCCATTGCTAATCCTCTGCGTGTGGCGGCAACGACATGCCGATCAACAGCCCTATTTCGTCCAGCACCGGACTGCTGCCAAACAGCCGCAACGCGTGCCCGGCAGCGGCGGATTTGGCCTGCAGCAACAGCAATAGCTGCAGGCCGCAGCCATCCAGTTCGCTGAGTGCGGACAAGTCCAGCTGCACCCGTGGGTGCTGCAGCAAACCGAGCAAGGCATCCTGCACTTCGTGCATGGTGTAGATCGTCAGCTCGCCGCTGAAGGCGGCCTGACACACATCCTGCTCATGACTGAGGGTCAGCGACATGGCAGGACCTCTCAGGGCTGAATCAGCTTGGCTACCGCATCCAGCAGCTTGACCGGATCAAACGGCTTGACCACCCATGCCTTGGCACCGGCTTCGCGCCCCTGGTTTTTCTTGTCGTCACTGCCTTCGGTAGTCAGCATGATGACCGGCAGAAAACGGGTGGCCGGGCCTTCGCGCAAGCGCTTGAGCAAGGTGATGCCATCCATGCCAGGCATGTTGACATCGGAAATCACCAGATTGACACGGGTGCCTTGCAGCTTGTACAGGGCATCATTGCCGTCCAAGGCTTCGATCACGTTATAACCGGCGCCTTTGAGCGCGATACTGACGGTCGCCCTGATGCTGGCGGAATCGTCCACAATCAATACGGATTTGCTGGCCATTTTCGGCTCTCCCTGGCAATGAAATGGTTCTGCTACCGATGCCGGACCTGCGTCCTGGGCCTTAGAGCCTGCTCAAGGTCTCGCGAGCTAGAGTGAGACAAGGCGAAAACGACTAAGGAAGCGGAATTTACATGACGTAAATGAGCATTCCGCAGACGTTTTTAACGCAGCATCACCGACGCGCAGCAGACCATGAACAGGTTCTTAAAAGAAATCCACATCCCCGTTGGACGCCGCCACGGCCTGCTGACTGCCACCCTTGTGCAGTGCCGCCTGTTCCAGCGTGGTATAGGTGGACTCAAGACGCCGCAGCCATTCGGCTGGGCTGGCGACCGGCAAGCTCTGCCCCTGGCGCACGGCATCGCGCAATGCCTGCACATGGCCATGCATCAACTGCAGGTCGTTGCCGACGTGCTGCAAGATCTGGCACACCCGGTCCTGATACTGCATGGCAATCAGCGAGGTATTCAGATCCCCCTCCACCTGCTTGCCGTGCAATTGCATGTCGTGATTGATGGTGGCCAGCTGGCCGGCCGCCTGGCTGAAATCCTGCACCGAGGCATCCAGCAGCTGCAGGGCGCTTTTGCCTTTTTGCACGTCCTGTGCGCCCAGCTCCAGCGTGCTGCTGCGGGTGCGCTCCAGCGCGGCATTGATGATTTCCACCTTTTCGGTCATGCGCAGCCCGGTTTGCGCCGACAGCAGCGACAACTTGCGTACCTCGTCGGCCACCACGGCAAAACCGCGACCGAATTCACCGACCCGTGCGGCTTCGATACTGGCGTTCAAGGCCAGCAGATTGGTTTGGCTGGAAATCTTGCCGACATCCTCGGCCATGGTGCGCAGTTCGGCAGAAAAGGTGGTCAGGCTGGCGACTTCATCGATGATGATCTGGCGGTGGCTGACGATCTCGGCCAGCACCTGGGCAATTTCCTGGCTGCGCTGGCGCGCGGCATCCACCAGCCCGCCCAGGCTGTCACTACCCGCCTCACCGCTTGCCGACCGTGAAGAGTCAATCGTCGCGTGCAGGCCGCCGGCAATATCGGCCAGGCTCTGCGCCACCTGGTTGCCACCCTGGGTGGACTGCGCGATGACCAATTGCAGATTGCCGCCCCACTTCTGGATCACCTGCTCGATCAGGTTGAGCTGGCCATCCAGTTCATGCGGTGCGCTGGTGTTTTCCGGCGAGGGTTCAGACGTGGTATTTGCCGGCTCGGCAGGCTTGGCGCTGACCAGCAACAGCAGGGTGGCGCTGACCAGAAACGAGAAAATCACCAGCAGCCAGAGCGGCAGAGCATGGTTTCCCAGCCAGACCAGGACATTGGCGGACGCCAAGATGGCCAGACTCAATCCCCGTGACACCATGTTGACACCCCCACCCGCTATCGCTTTCACGGCACAGCAGGTGGCCGCAGGCGTACCCACGGCGATTGCATCCTGTATGCACAAGCGAATTTATTGAAATTGGATCAGCTTTATCGGCAGATTTTGCCAAACCGGCCTTGTTAGCTGCTGTTGTTCAACAAAGTTCAGCATCCCCAGGCTGTCAATGTGGATTTGAAATTAATTCATTATTTTACATATTTCATTAACAGTAATATTGATGGTGCTTTTAGCTGCAAGCCGCCGATAGCGATGTCCGGCAGATTGCGCAGCAGGTAACACCGCAAGGTCATCTTGCTATTCTTGACCAACACGCGCGAGGCAGAACACCAGCAGCGACCGCCAGCCCACTGACGGAGAGTGCGGAAAAATCCGCTGTGCGGCAAAAGTCAACCGCCGCCCGGCCATCCGCCCGACAAGCCACAACACCCCTGCGCGGCCCTTCACAAAAAGCGCCATTGCGCGTACCATCCCGCCTCGCTTTTCGGGATGGCATCAATGACTACTAGCAGCGCTGCGCAGGCATGCGGCATCGACTTCGGCACCTCCAATTCCACGGTTGGCTGGCTGCGCCCTGGCGCAGACACCCTGATTCCGCTGGAAGACGGCAAGATCACCCTGCCCTCGGTTGTCTTTTTCAATTACGAAGAGGACCACTCGGTATTTGGCCGCCGCGCCCTGCTGGAATACACCGAAGGCTATGAAGGGCGCCTGATGCGCTCGCTGAAAAGCCTGCTGGGCAGTAGCCTGATCGACAGCCAGACCGAGGTACAAGGCCGCGCCCTGCCGTTTCGCCATCTGCTCACCCTGTTCATCCAGGAGGTCAAGCAGCGCGCCGACCGTGCCGCTGGCCGCCCCTTCGAACAAGTGGTGCTGGGCCGCCCGGTGTTCTTTGTCGATGACAACCCCAAGGCCGACGCGCTGGCGGAAGAAACCCTGGCGCAGATTGCCCGCCAGGTGGGCTTCAAGGAGATTTCCTTCCAGTTCGAACCACTGGCAGCCGCCTTTGACTACGAATCCTCCATTACCCGCGAAGAGCTGGTGCTGATCGTCGATATCGGCGGCGGCACTTCGGACTTTTCGCTGGTGCGCCTGTCGCCGGAAAGACGTGAGCTGGACGACCGCCGCGCGGACATCCTGGCCACCGGCGGCGTGCATATCGGCGGTACCGACTTCGACAAGCAGCTGAGCCTGCACGGCGTGATGCCGCTGTTCGGCTTCAAGAGCCGCCTGCGCAACAATGCCGAAATGCCCTCGGCGCAATACTTCAACCTCGCCACCTGGCACACCATCAACTTTGCCTACACCCGCAAGGCGTGGATGGATTTGCAGGATATTCATCGCGACGTGGAAGACCCGCGTGCGTTCGACCGCCTGTTCAAGCTGATTCAGGAACGCGCCGGCCACTGGCTGGCCATGCAGGTGGAGGAAGCCAAGATCGCCCTCTCCAGCCAGGAGCGCCATCAGCTGCAACTGGAACTAATCGAAGACGGACTGTATGCCGAACTGCTGCGCCAACAGTTCAACCAGACCATTGACGGCATGCTGGGGCAGATCGGCAAAACCATTGGCAGCCTGCTGGCCGATGCCGGCATCAGCGCCAGCCAGATCGACACCGTGTTCTTTACCGGCGGCTCCAGCGGCGTCCCCGCGCTGCGTCAGTGCGTACAGCAACTGCTGCCCAATGCTCACCACGTGGAGGGCAATCTGTTTGGCAGCATTGGCAGCGGCCTGGCCATCGAAGCGAAAAAACGCTACGGCTGACAGATGCAAAAAGGGCTGCCCAAACGGAGCAGCCCTTTGACAAAGAAGGTGCAGTGAATCAGCCCTGGCGCTTGCGCGGGGCTTTTTTTGTGGCTGCCGGCGGCAGGTCGAGATCAAACAGCATGCCGGTGCGCCCGGTCTGCGACTGGCAGGCAATCTGCAGCGCACGGTTGATCGCTTCCTTCTTGCTCACCCCCCACCACTCGATCATCTTGTCCAGCGACTTCTGTGCATCACGACTCAACTCCACCGTCACCGACAGCTCCTGCAAGCGGTTGCGGCGCTGCTCGCGGCTGCGGCGCTTGCGCTCGGCCACCGTCATGGCGCGCTCGCCCAGCGGCTTGCGTCCGGGCTTTTTCTGCACGCCGCCAATCAGGTCGAAGGTGTAGTGATCGCAGGGATCTTTCATGGATGGGTGACGGGTCACAATCAAGAGGGGCGCAAGAATACCACAAAGCCACGCCAGATGGGGCATACAGGCCCATCGCCCCTGCAATTAGTCGCTTCGCATAGCCTGCCCCGCCCAAGCAGCAATTCACGATTTAGCCAACGAAGGGTCAGCCAAGGCGAAAGGGCGTGAAAAAGCGCAATGGACAGGGCATCCATGAGCATGGTGAACGACCTGTCAACGCAGGATCACCCGAGTCTCGCAGAGCGTAAACAGGTTCTTACAGCGGATTGGCGCTGAAGGTATCGCACTGCGCGATATCACCACCGTCGAAACCACGGCGGAACCAGCGCACGCGCTGCTCGCTGCTGCCGTGGGTGAAGGAATCCGGCACCACGGCCTGCCCGGCGGAACGCTGCAAGGTGTCATCGCCGATCTTGGAGGCCGCATTCAGCGCCGACTCCAGATCACCGCCCTCCAGAATGTGCCGCGCCTTGTCGGCATGGCTGCCCCACACCCCAGCAAAGCAGTCGGCCTGCAATTCCAGCCGCACCGACAAGGCATTGGCCTTGCGCTCCGAAGCACCACGCCGTGCCGCATCCACCTTGCCGGAAATACCCAGCAGGTTTTGCACATGGTGCCCCACCTCATGCGCAATCACATAAGCCTCGGCAAACTCGCCCGGTGCACCCAGCTGCTGATTCAGCGTGCGGTAGAAGGCCAGATCGATATACACCTTGCGGTCGGCCGGGCAATAAAACGGCCCCATGGCCGACTGCCCCTGACCACAGGCGGTCGGCGTGCTATTGCTGAACAACACCAGCTTGGGCTGCTGGTAGCTGGCACCGCGCTGCTGGAAAATCTGCCCCCACACATCCTCGGTATCCGCCAGCACCACGCGCACCAGCTTGGCCTCGCGCTGTTCTTCGGCAGAATGCACCTTGGGCTGCTGCGGCTGGGTCTGCACTTGCTGATGCCCGCCACCGCTCAGCGCCGAGATGACCTGCAGCGGGTTGGCACCAAACACCAGCCAGGCCACCAGGCCAATGGCAATCGTACCCAGACCGATACCGCCGCCACCCAGCCTGAACCCGGGAGAGCCACCACCGCCCTCGTCACGGCGGTCTTCTACATTGTTACTTTCACGATTGCCATCCCAACGCATGCCAGCTCTCCTTTTATCCGATCAGGCCGGCAGATAGCCAGCCAGCAGCGCCTGCACCAGCAAGGCGAACAGCGCGGCAATGATGTCATCCAGCATCACGCCAAAGCCGCCATGTACCCGGCGGTCAAACCAGCCGATTGGCCAGGGTTTCACAATATCAAACAGGCGGAACAAGGCAAAGGCCAGCAGCCAGCCCGCCCAACTGGCCGGCGCATACGCCAGCACCAGCAGCATGGCCACCACCTCGTCCCAGACGATGCCGCCGTAGTCGTGCACCCCCAGCGCATCGCCGGTTACCTGACACACCCACACCCCCAGCACAAACAACGGCAGGCATAACAAGGTCAAGCCCAGGCTGCCCACCCCCAACGCATGCAGCAGGAAAAACAGCGGGTAAGCCACCAGCGTCCCCCAGGTGCCCGGGGCCTTGCGTGCCAGACCGCTACCAAAGCCAAAAGCCAGCAGGTGCGCCGGATGGCGACGCAGAAAAGCCCAATCGGGGCGGAAAGCCGGTGCCCGTTTATGCGAAGTGGTCATAACCTGCCTTGTTCAATGTAATTACTTGGCCTGTGGCATCCAGCAAGCGCGCGCCACTGCCTGCCACGACACGGCCGATACGTGTCACCCGGCAGCCCGCCTGCTCTGCCGCCGCCAATACCGCCTCCCGCGCAGACAAGGGCGCAGTGAAGCAAAGTTCGTAATCATCGCCACCTGCTGCCAGAAACTCCAGCCAGCGCGGCCGCTCTGCCTCCAGCGGCGGCAAGGATGGCAGGCTGTCGGCCCAGATTTCTGCCGCCACGCCCGAGGCCGCCAGAATATGCCCCACATCAGCCAACAGCCCGTCTGACACATCGGCCGCAGCATGGGCCGTCCCCAGCAAGGCCTGGCCCAGCTCCAGCCGTGGCACCGGGAAATCCAGCCGGCACTGGCAAGCTGCCAGCACATCATCCGACACGCTGCCAGCCGGCAGCCGCCCCAGGCGCTGCGCCACCGCCAGCGCCCCCAGGCCCAGCTCACCACTGACCCAGACATCGTCATCCACCCGGGCAGCATCGCGCCGCAGGGCCTGCCCTTGCGGTGTTTCACCCATGATGGTGATGGACAGCGTCAGCGGCCCACGGGTGGTATCCCCGCCGGCCAGCTCCACGCCATATTGTTCGGCCAGCGCAAACAGGCCACGACTGAAACCCTGCGCCCAGGCTTCATTCACCTCGGGCAAGGCCAGTGCCAGAAATGCCCAGCGCGGGCGGGCGCCCATTGCCGCCATGTCCGACAGATTCACCGCCAGCGTCTTGTGACCCAGCGCGTGCGGGCTGACATCGGCAAAAAAATGCCGCCCCTCAACCAGCATGTCTACCGACATATGCAGGTCCAGCCCCGGCGTCGGCCGCAGAATGGCGGCATCGTCGCCCACCCCCAGCACGGCAGAAGGAGCTGGGCGGGTGAAATACTGGCGGATCAGTTCAAATTCGTTCATGCGCAGCAACTCCGCGTCTTCATGCAAAAACACCCGCCGTAGCGGGTGTCAGTTTCATGCAGCAAGATTATCAGCCCTGACGACGCGAACGCTGCGAGGCAACCTCGTCGGCGCGTACATCGGCAGCCAGCTTGTCCAGCACGCCGTTGACGAATTTGTGGCCGTCGGTACCACCAAAAGTCTTGGTGATTTCGATGGCTTCATTGATGATCACCGGGTAAGGCGTTTCCGGGTGCTGGGTCAGTTCCAGCGCCGCCATCAGCAGCACGGCGCGCTCCACCGGGCTGACTTCTTCTTCGTTGCGCTCGTAATAGGGACGAATGCGGCCGGACAGCACGGCAACGTCTTTCAGTACACCGTACAGCACGGCGCGAAACAGGGTTTCGTCCGCCTTGGCGAAGTATTCGTTTTCGCGCAGGTGTTTTTCAATCAGCGAAGCCGGACGATCCGGATTCAATTCCCATTCATAGATGCCCTGAACGGCAAATTCGCGGGCACGGCGACGGGCGGTTTTCATGTCGGTTTCCTAAAAAGAACAAGTGAGCGGCATCATCCCCAAGGGATGATCAACCGCGCAGCGTTTTATGCAGATTGGCCATTTCCACCGCAACGCGTGCTGCGTCACGGCCTTTTTCCAGCATGCGCACTTCGGCCTGCTCGTCGTTCTCGGTGGTGAGGATGGCGTTGGCAATGGGGATGTCGAAATCCAGACCAACACGGGTCACACCAGCACCGGATTCATTGGAAACCAGCTCGAAGTGGTAGGTTTCGCCACGGATGATGGCACCCAGTGCCACCAGCGCATCGAACTTGCCGCTCTTGGCCATGGTTTGCAGTACCAGCGGCACTTCCAGCGCCCCCGGCACCGTGGCCAGCACCACGTCATCCGCAGCCACACCCAGCACCTTCAGCTCGGCCAGGCAGGCGTCACGCAGCCCGTGGCACACTTCCTCGGTAAAACGCGCCTGGACGATGCCGACCTTGAGGCCGCGGCCGTTGAAATCGGAAGAAATGCGCTGGATAGCTTCAAGCATGGGAGTCCTCGCTGCTGAAATTCGGATCAGATAAGCCCTCTGTGCCACCGGCAGCTACCGGCACCCAGAGGGAGTCATGACGGAAAACCGGCTATTTTAACCGATTTCGATATGAAAGTGTTCCGGCTGGCAAAAGCCGGTGACTTCCAGATTAAAACCGGCCATCGACGGCACGCTCAACGGCGGCGACATCAGCTTCATCTTGCCCACACCCAGCGCCTTGAGCATTTGTGCACCCACGCCAAAGGTTTTGCCGTCCCAGGGTGAGCGTTTCACATTCTGACCCAGCGCACGCTGCAGCAGGTCATCGCCGGTTTCATCGCGATACAGCAGGATGACCACGCCCTTGCCGGCTTCATCGATGGCTTCCAGCGCACCCGGCACGGTCCAGGAGTGCGGCCGCGAAGTCGGGTCCAGCACATCCATGATGGACAGCGGCTCGTGCACGCGCACCAGGGTTTCCTCCGCCTCATCCAGCTGACCCTTGACCAGCGCCAGATGGGTTTCGCGGGTGGTGACATCGCGGAACACATGTAAGTCGAAAGCACCGAACGGGGTTTCCACCGGGCGCTGCCCCACTTCTTCCACCAGCGATTCGGTACGGCTGCGGTAGTGGATCAGGTCGGCAATGGTGCCGACTTTCAGGCCGTGGGTCTTGGCGAACGCCAGCAGCTCCGGCATGCGTGCCATGGTGCCGTCGTCGTTCATGATTTCGCAGATCACCCCGGCCGGCTCCAGCCCGGCCAGCATCGGCAGGTCGCAAGCCGCTTCGGTGTGACCGGCGCGAATCAGCACGCCGCCATTCTGTGCCTTGAGCGGGAAAATGTGGCCCGGCTGCACCAGATCGCTGGCCTTGGCATTGCGCGCCACCGCAGCCTGCACGGTCTTGGCGCGGTCGGCGGCGGAGATACCGGTGGTCACGCCTTCCGCCGCTTCGATGGAAACGGTGAAATTGGTGCCGAAAGAGGTGCCGTTATTGGCCGCCATCATCGGCAGCTCCAGCAGTTTGCAGCGCTGCTCGCTCAGCGTCAGGCAGATCAGGCCACGCGCATGCTTGGCCATGAAGTTGATGGCTTCCGGGGTGACGAACTCGGCCGCCATCACGATATCGCCTTCGTTTTCGCGATCTTCCGCATCAGCCAGCACCACCATTTTGCCGGCCTTGATGTCGGCAATGATGTCCTGCACCGGAGAAATAACCATTTGCTACATCCTTTATATAGAGGGCACTGCGCGGCTGAGCCGGGCAGACTGCAAATCCTGACGGCTGGCGGTAGTCCTGCCCAGACCGTGAGCGGGGCATCCGCCCCGCGCTGTATTTTCACAACATGGAGGCAATCGGCAGCCTATACAAGCCGATTCGCCACTTTTTTCAAACCAGTCCTGCGCCATGGCGCTGTGCCAGCACCCGCTCCACCGTGTCCACAATGGCCTGGGTTTGCGGATCGACCTCGATATTGATGGCGTCCCCCACCTGCCGGAACTGGATGATGGTGCGCTCCAGCGTTTCCGGAATCAGGTGTACGCAAAAACGGCTGCCTTCGACGCTGCCAATGGTCAGACTGCAGCCATCAATACCGATATAGCCCTTGGCAAACAGATATTTGCCGAACGCTGCCGGCAGCGTGAACCACACCGTGCAGTTGTTCGGGCTGCGGATGACCTCGTCCACCTGCGCCAGGCAGATGATGTGACCAGACATGGCATGGCCGCCGATTTCATCACCGAAGCGGGCTGCCCGCTCCACATTGACCTTGTCGCCCACCTGCAGCCGGCCCAGATTGGTCAGACGCAGGGTTTCGGCCATCAGGTCGAAAGCCACCCGGTCGTCCTGCACCTCGGTTACGGTCAGGCAGCAGCCGTTATGGGCAATCGATGCCCCCAGTTCGATACCGCCCAGCATGGACGGCGGCAGCCGCAGCACATGGCGACGGAAATCCTGTCTTTCCTCGATGGCCACCACCTCGGCCATACCCTGCACGATACCGGTAAACATGCTTGCTCCTGTTCTGGACCGCCCGGCCGCTGCTGCAGCCGTCAAAACACCCATGATAACCAAATCGCCGCCGAGTGCCGACCCGCTTTCAAGCCTTGGCGCAAGGCCCGGCCACGCCGGCAAAGCTATCTTGCTGATGTCAAAAGAAAAGCTTTTGTCAAAACGATGGCAGAAATTTGCAGTCTGCGAGGTTTTGTTGCGCGCCGCTATCCTGTAAAATCACCGCCTTCTTAAGTCAAGCCTGTTCCTACTCCATGTCCGCAGAATTGTCCCGCATTGCCGAGGAAGTGGCGCGCCGCCGCACCTTCGCCATCATTTCCCACCCTGACGCCGGTAAAACCACGCTGACCGAAAAGCTGCTGCTGTTTTCGGGCGCCATCCAGATGGCCGGTACGGTAAAGGGCAAGAAGGGCGGCAAGTTTGCCACCTCGGACTGGATGGAAATCGAAAAGCAGCGCGGCATTTCCGTGGCTTCCTCGGTGATGCAGTTCGATTACCGCGAGCACACCGTCAACCTGCTGGACACCCCGGGCCACCAGGACTTCTCGGAAGATACCTACCGCGTACTCACCGCCGTGGACAGCGCCCTGATGGTGATCGATGCCGCCAAAGGCGTGGAAGAGCAAACCATCAAGCTGCTCAATGTCTGCCGCCTGCGCAACACGCCCATCGTCACCTTCATGAACAAGTACGACCGTGAAGTGCGCGATTCGCTGGAGTTGCTGGACGAAGTGGAAAACGTGCTGAAGATCCGCTGCGCGCCAATCACCTGGCCTATCGGCATGGGCAAGACCTTCCGCGGCGTGTACAGCCTGCTGAGCGACGAGGTCATCCTGTTCGAAGCCGGTAGCGAAAAGCTGATTACCGATATCGAAGTAATCAAGGGCATCGATAATCCGCGCCTGGACGAACTGTTTCCGCTGGAAATGGAAGGCCTGCGCATGGAGATCGAACTGGTCAAGGGCGCTTCCAATGAATGGAATCTGGAAGAATTCCTGGCCGGCGAACTGACCCCGGTATTCTTCGGCTCGGCCATCAACAACTTCGGCGTGCGCGAGATTCTGGATGCACTGATCAACTGGGCGCCGGCACCGCAGCTGCGTGACGCCACCGTGCGTGACGTGGCACCGACCGAAGGCAAGTTCTCCGGCTTCGTGTTCAAGATCCAGGCCAATATGGACCCCAAGCACCGCGACCGCATTGCCTTCCTGCGCGTGTGTTCCGGCCAGTTTGAACGTGGCATGAAGATGAAGCATCTGCGGCTGAACCGTGAAATCTCGGCTTCCAGCGTGGTGACCTTCATGTCGCACGACCGTGAAATCGTGGAAGAAGCCTTTGCCGGCGACATCATCGGCATCCCCAACCACGGCAATATCCAGATTGGCGACAGCTTCTCCTCGGGCGAAGAGTTGGCCTTTACCGGCATTCCTTTCTTTGCGCCGGAGCTGTTCCGCTCGGTACGCATCAAGAACCCGCTGAAACTCAAGCAGCTGCAAAAAGGCCTGCAACAGCTGGGCGAAGAAGGCGCGGTCCAGGTATTCAAGCCGCACAGCGGCGGCGACCTGATTCTGGGCGCGGTCGGCGTGCTGCAGTACGAAGTGGTAGCCAGCCGGCTGGCCGCCGAGTACAGCGTGGATGCCATGTTCGAATCCGCCAGCATCTGGTCGGCGCGCTGGTTTACCTGCAGCGACCGCAAGAAGCTGGACGAATTCATCAAGACCCTGCAGATGAACATCGCCACCGACGCCGGCGGCAACCTGGCCTACCTGGCCCCCAATCGCGTCAACCTGCAACTGACGCAGGAGCGCTGGCCTGACATCGTGTTCCACGAAACCCGTGAGCACGCCGTCAAGCTGAACGACTAGAAAGGCCAGCGCCACCATGCAAGATCTGCTCGAACTGATCCGCCAGCTGCGCACCGATTACTCTCACGAGATCGTGCGCTCGCTGATGCTGGTCGCTGTATTGCTGCTGATCCGCGTGGTGGTGGGCCGCATCCTGTCCAGCAATGTGAGCGTGCCGGTGGAGGAAAGACGGCGCTGGTCGATTTCCACCCGCAACTTCCTGTTCATTGCCGGCCTGGCCGGCATCGGCATGATCTGGGCCAACGAGCTGCAAACCATCGCCGTCTCGATGCTGGCCTTTGCCGCGGCGCTGATTCTGGCCACCAAGGAGCTGATCCTGTGCGTGTCCGGCTTTGTGGTGCGCCACGCTTCCAACAGCTACAGCCTGGGCGACCATATCGAGGTTGGCACGATACGCGGCCGCGTGGTGGACATCGGCCTGTTGTCGACCACGGTGATGGAGATCGGACCGCAGCACAATGCGCACCAGATGACCGGGCGCGCCCTGACCTTTCCCAACAGCCTGTTGCTGTCCAATGCGGTGATCCGGGAAAACTACATGGGCGATTATGTGATGCACATCATCAACATCCCCATGGGCTATCACATCCCGCCTACCCGCGCCCAGCGCCTGCTGCTGGAAGCCGCCGAGCAGCACTGCCAGCAGCATGTTGAGGCGGCGCGCGTCCACATGGAACGCATGGCCGAGCGCTATCTGGTGGACACGCCATCGGTAGAACCGCGCATCGGCATGCAGGCGGTGGATGAAAAACGCTATCAGTTGATCTTGCGCATCGCCATTCCGGCCAAGGAAAGGCAACGTATCGAGCAGGCCATCATTCACCAGTTCATGGAACAGTGCTATCCGGACATTCCGGCCAAATAATTAGAGCTAGAACTCCAAACAGCAGTTATAATCCCGACTTGCCCCATTGTCCGGTGCCCCATGAGCAAACCTCGCATCAAAACCTACGACCGCATCATTCTGGAAAGTCTGAAACTGTTCAACGAACAGGGCGAGCGCAACATCACCACCAACCATATCGCCGCGCATCTGGGCATTAGTCCGGGCAATCTGTACTACCACTTCCGCAACAAGGAAGAGATCGTCTACCAGATTTTCCTGATGTACCGCGACTTCATCAATGAACGGCTGGCCGTACCGGAAGCGCGCGACATGACGGTGGCCGATCTGGTCAATTATCTGGACACCGCCTTTCTGGCGATGTGGCAGTTCCGTTTCATGTTCTACGACCTGCCCGGCATGCTGGCGCGCAGCCCGCAGCTGCAGTCGGAGTATCACCAGTTCGTCAATACCGAACTCAAGGGCATTCTGGGCGAGCACTTCCGCGAATTCATCCGCCTGGGCCTGCTGAAGATGGACGAAGACGATATCGAAGCGGTCAGCATCAATATCTGGCTGGTGGTGAAATTCTGGTTTGCCTTCGAGCAAACCTCGCGTCCCAAATCGCCCATTACCGAAGCCTCTGGTCATCGCGGCGTGCGCCAGGTCATGGCACTGCTCAAGCCCTATGTGCAGCCGGATTTCATGACCCCCTTCCAGCAGCTGAGCGAACGCCACGCCGGCCGCTAACTCCTGCCAGCACAAGCCAAAAGGCCGCCGCCCCACGGGACGACGGCCTTTATTGTTTCAGCCAGCCAGCCTGGCTGGTGCAGACTCAGGGACGGATGGCGATCTTCAGCACACCGTCGCGCTGGTGGGCAAACAGGTCGTAAGCGGCCTCGATATCATCCAGCGCGTACTGATGGGTCACCAGCGGCCCCAGGTCCACCCTGCCCGAGGCAATCACCCCCATCAGCCGGCGCATGCGCTCCTTGCCACCCGGACAGAGCGCGGTATTGATCTTGTGGTCGCCCAGGCCCGCGGCAAACGCCCCCAGCGGAATGGTCAGGTCGCTGGAATACACACCCAGGCTGGACAAGGTGCCGCCGGGCTTGAGCACGCGCAAGGCCGAGGCAAAGGTGTGCTGGGTGCCCAGCGCCTCGATGGCGGAATCCGCCCCGCGCCCGCCGGTCAGCTTCATCACTTCGTCCACCACGTCGCACTGGGTGAAATTGAGGGTGATATCCGCCCCCATCAGCCGCGAAATCCCCAGACGGTGATCATTGCCATCCACCGCGATGATGGTGGTAGCCCCCAGCAGGCGTGCTCCCGCCGTGGCACACAGGCCAATCGGCCCCTGGGCAAACACCACCACGGTGTCGCCAATGCGGATATTGGCGTTTTCCGCGCCCTTGAAACCGGTGGACATGATATCCGGGCACATCAGCACCTGCTCGTCGCTGAGGCCATCCGGAATGGGCGACAGATTGGCCTGGGCATCCGGCACCAGCACGTACTCGGCCTGGGTGCCGTCGATGAGGTTGCCAAAGCGCCAACCGGCCGTGGCCTTGTAGCCGTGGCAGCCGCATTTGCCGGAGGCAATCAGATAACTGCCATCCTGTGAAGCCACACCATCCTGCGCCGCATAGGAATTGAAATTGGGACAGATGGCCCCGGCAATCACCCGCTGGCCTTCCTGATAGCCGCTGACTGCGCTGCCCAGTTTTTCGATGATGCCCACCGGCTCGTGGCCAATGGTCAGGCCCGGTGCTACCGGGTATTCACCCTTGAGGATGTGCACATCGGTACCGCAGATGGTGGTGGTGGTGATGCGGATCAGCGCATCGTTGGGACCTACGTCCGGAATGGGCTTTTCGGCGATTTCAATCCGGCCCGGCGCCACAAAAACTGCTGCTTTCATCATGCTGCTCATGGATATCTCCTGTATGAGAGATGCAATGCACGCAGTGCCGCACACCGGCAGGGCTGCCAGCGCACAGCAGTGTCACCGCCCATGCTCGGGCGGCTATCACTCTCAGGCAAGCCGCGCCACTATTGGTTTCCTCTGGTGGTTTCCCCTAGTGGTTTCCCCTGGCCCGACAAAACAGCCGGTCCGGCTCAGTCGAATTGTTTTCTGAACAGCAGCAGGCCACCGGTAAACACCAGCAGGCCGATGCCGCTCATGCCCAGGATCGCCGGTTGCAATTCCGCCAGCCCCTGCCCCTTCAGCAGCACGCCGAAAGCGATGTCCAGATAGTAGTGCAAGGGCGAGGCATACATCAGCCCGCGCAGCCACACCGGCATGGCTTCCGGCGGCGTCCAGGCACCGGACAGAAACAGCATGGGTGCCAGAATCAGGATGGACAACATCCCCGCCTGTGCCAGATTGCGCGCAATGGTGGCGGCAAACAGCCCCAGCCCGGCCGTGGTAAACACGTATAGCGCCGACAAGGCAAAAAACAGCAGCAGGCTGCCCTTTACCGGAATGGCAAACACCGGAATCAGGATCAGGAACAGGCTGAGCGCCACGCCACACAAGATGACGCCAGTCATCGACACCACTTTGGGAAACAGGATGCCGAACGGCGTCAGTGGCGACACGATCAGCTGCTCCACCGTGCCTCGCTCCTTCTCGCGCACCAGCGCGGCAGCCGGCAGCAGCACGGCAAACACCGTGGCGATGTTCAGCATCTCGGCCACGCCCATGAACCAGCTGTCCTGCTGGTTCGGGTTGTACCAGACGCGGATATCGTTCTGCACTTTTGGCAGGCTGGCCGCTGCCTTGTCGTCCAGCCCCAGCCGCCGCATGGCCGACTCCAGCCCGTACTGGCTGACAATCTGCTGGGCATGGCTGGTGGCCAGAAAACCCAGTACCGAATTGGTGGTATCCACCTGCATGGCCACGCTGGTGGACTGACCGTTGGCCAGTTGCTTGCCGAATTGCGGCGGCACCGACAACACCAGCATGGCACGGCCCTGATCCAGCGCCGCCAGCGCGGCGGCATCCTGCGCCACCGCCCCATCCATGCGGAAATAGGGCTGCTGGAAACGGGACAACAATTCACGCGACTGCGGGCTGCGGTCCTGATCCTGCACCAGCGTGGCGGCATGATTCAGCGACAAGGACACACCGGAAGCCGCCAGAAAGATATCGGCGGTAAAGGCGTAGACGATGAAGGCCAGCAATACCCGGTCCCGCCCCAGTTGCTTCAACTCCTTGACCAGCATCACGGCAAAGCGCCGCCAGTGCAGTTGCCAGCCAGATGGCAGCCATTTCATGTATTCGGCCTCTTGCTGAATAGTCGATAACCAATAGCAAACAGCAGGCAGGCATAGCCAGCCAGCACGGCCAGCGGCCGCCACAGCGACAGCAGCCCCACCCCCTTGAGAAAACAGCCCACCACGATATCGGTGTAATACATGGCTGGCATCAGCTGAGCCACCAGCCGGGCACCGGACCCCAGCGACACGATGGGAATGATCAGGCCGGAATACAGCACGGCCGGAATCATGGTCACCACCATGGTGACAATCATCGCCGCCACCTGGGTACGCACCAGCACCGATACCAGCAGGCCGATACCGGTGGTGCACAGCACGTACACCAGCGTGGCGGGCAGGAAAAACAGCAAGCTCCCCTTGAACGGCACCTGATACAACAACACCGCCAGCAGCCACAGCAGCAGGATGTTGACGCTGGAAATGGCCACATAAGGTGCCAGCTTGCCCACCAGAAACTCGCCGCGGCTGACATTGGAGGCGTAGATATTGAAGATGGAGCCGTTTTCCTTTTCCCGCACCACGCCCAGCGCGGTGAGGAAAGGCGGCGACAGCATCAGGATCACCATGATCAGCTTGGGGGCCAGCGACCAGATGCTGGACACGCTCTGGTTGTACAGATAGCGCGACTCCAGCGCGATAGGCGTTAGCTGCGCCAGGGCGTCCTGCTGCGACAGGCCGGTGGCATGCGATACCGCCTGCGCCACCGCTGCCAGACTGAAGGCGGCATTGATGGCGCTGACATAGCCCTTGGTGGTCATGGCGCGGCTGGGAAAACTGCCATCCACCAGCGTCTGGATGGCAGCTGGCCGGCCCTGCGCCAGGCGCTTGCCAAACTGCGGCGGAATTACCAGCACCACCCGCACCTCGCCCGAGCCGATCAGCTGCCCGGCCATGCGCTCGTCGCCGACGTAGCCGTGAAAGCGGAAATAGCGCGAGTCGATAAAGCGGTAAGCATAATCACGGCTGGCAGCACTGCGGTCGTGATCGACCACGGCAAACGGGATGTTTTCCACATCCAGCGACAGACCATAACCGAACAGCAGCATCAATAGCGCCGGCACCACAAAGGCCAGCGAGAAAAACAGCCGGTCGCGCACGATTTCGCGCCACTCCTTGCCGGCGATGGCCCATACACGTTGCAGATTCATGCGCTGCCTTTCTGTGCGGACTTCTGTGCCTCCAGCTGACTGACCCGCTGCACGAACACATCTTCCATGCTGATGGGGTGGGACTGCGGCGGCTGCGCCACCCCCAATCCACGCAATACCGTGCCCAGCCGCTCCACGTCCGGCGTCAGCACATGCAAGGCCGTGCCATACGGCGACACATTGGCAAAGCCTGCCTGGCGCAGCGCTGCCACCAGTGCGGCGGCGTTGTCAGCGCGGACCTGGTAGAGCTGGCCAACCTCGGCCTGCAGCTGCTGCTTCATGGCATGGGGCGAGGCATCCGCCACCACGCGGCCGGCAAACATCAAGGCCAGATGGTCGCAATGCTCCGCCTCGCTCATATAGTGGGTGGTCACCAGCATGGCCACCCCGTCCAGCCGCGACAGGCGGAACAGAATGTCCCAGAAGGCACGGCGGCCCAGCGGATCGACCCCGCTGGTGGGTTCATCCAGAAACAGCACCCGTGGCTGGTGCACCAGGGCGCAGCCCAGGGCCAGCCGCTGGCGCAAGCCCATGGGCAAAGTGCTGGCCAGATCGTTTTCGTGACCATGCAGGCCGGCCATGTCCAGAATCCACGCCAGCCGCAGCGCGGTTTGCTGGCGATCCAGCCCGTAGATGCCGGCATACAGGCGGATGTTTTCCACCACGCTCAGGTCCAGATACAGCGAAAACGCCTGTGACATATAACCGATGCGCGATTTGATCAGCGCGCCGGCCTGCTTCATGTCAGCCCCGGCCACCATCCCGCTGCCACTGCTGGGCGGCAGGATGCCGGTCAGCATCTTGATGGCGGTGGTCTTGCCGGCGCCGTTGGCACCCAGCAAGCCGAAAATTTCACCCGGTTGCACCTGGAAACTGACATCACCCACAGCAACAAAATCGCCAAAGCGCTTGCTCAATCCCTTGGCCTCAATGGCCAGCGCGCTGCTGTCCAGCGGCTGGCGCGGCGCGGCCAGCGCAGCCAGGGTCTGTGCCTGCTGGCTGTCCGGACCAGGTGTGGCCAGCAGGGCCACGAACACGTCTTCCAGCTCTGGCTCCATCACATCCAGCTGCTGACAGT
Source organism: Aquitalea sp. FJL05 (assembly GCF_003852595.1). NCBI lineage: Bacteria > Pseudomonadati > Pseudomonadota > Betaproteobacteria > Neisseriales > Chromobacteriaceae > Aquitalea > Aquitalea sp. FJL05. Next base: position 468,155 of record NZ_QAJS01000009.1, on the reverse strand, counting down.
CCAGACCTGCCAGCAAGGTGTTCACCCGGGTGCGCGCCTGCTCTGCCGTCAAACCGGGCAGAAACAGCCGAATGGCTGGCCCCATCGCCTCGCATTGCCCGCCGATGGCGCTCAGGCGGCGCATGGCTTCCAGTTGCGGCTCGACACGGCACAGCACGATGCTGCCCGGTGCGCGCTGCAGAATCTCCGCCGGGCTGCCCTCGGCCAGCTTTTGTCCTTGGTGCAGGACGCTCATGCGGGTAAAGCGGCTGGCTTCATCCATATAGGCGGTGGACACCAGCGCGGTCAGGCCCTGGCTGGCGATCAACTCGGCCAGGATGGACCAGAAATCACGGCGCGATACCGGATCGACCCCGGTGGTGGGCTCGTCCAGGATGATCAGCTGCGGGGCGTGGATCAGCGTGCACACCAAGCCCAGCTTCTGCTTCATGCCGCCGGACAACTGCTTCATCGGCCGCTGGCGAAAGGCGGCCAGGCGAGTGATGGCCAGCAGCTGCTCCTTGCGCGCGGCGGCCTCTGCGTGCGGCACCAGCCGCAGTCGGGCGAAGAAATCGACATTCTCCTCGACCGACAGATCGCCATACAGGTTCTGCCCCAGCCCCTGCGGCATCAGGCCGATGCGGCCCTTGATGACTTCGGCGCTGCGTTCGCTGTCGAGCAACTGGCCGAATACCTCCAGCTGGCCTTGCTCGTAGGACAACACACCGGCCACCGCCTTCATCAGGCTGGATTTGCCGGCACCGTCCGGGCCGATCAGCCCGTACAGCTCGCCGCGCTGCACGGCAAGGTCAAGGCCACTGACTGCCAGATGGCCGGCATAGCGCTTGCCAAAGCCGCTGGCGCGGATGATGGTGTCGCTCATGGCTACCAGCGCGGCGCTTGCCAGGCCACGCCGTCCTTCCAGCGGATGACGGCATCGGCCGGCAAGCCGGGAGTGAGTCGCCATGCCGGGTTGTCGGCCAAGGACAGCTTGACCGCATACACCAGCTTGACCCGCTCATCCGGCGTCTGCACCTCTTTCGGGGTGAATTCGGCACGGGCGGCAATATGGCTGACCGTGGCGGCAAAAGCTTGCTGTGGGAAGGCATCGGTATAGATCTGCGCCGACAAGCCCAGCCTGATCTTGCCGATCTGGTTTTCCGGCACATAAACCTTGAGATAGAGCCGGTTCAGATCGACGATTTCCACCACCGCGCCACCGGCCGCCAGCATCTCGCCCGGTTCGCGCAGGCGGGTACTGACCATGCCGCCCGATGGTGCTTTCAGTTGCAGCTCCTGCAGCACCGCCGAGGCTTCGGCCACGGCAGCGGCGGCCTGATGAATCTGCTCGGACGCCTGGGTGCGCTGGCTGCGTGCGCTCACGGCAGCCAGCTGCATCTGCTCGGCATGCATGCGGTCCACCGAGCCGCGCGCCAGCAGGTCGGCAAAACGGGCGGCATCCTTGTCAGCCTGGGCGGCAACGGCACTGGCGCGTTGCTGCTGCGCCTGGGCCGCAGCCAGCGCGGCACGGGCAGCCGCCAGCCGTGCCGTCAGCTCGTCCGAACTCAGGCGGGCCAGCAATTGGCCGCTGCTGACCACATCGCCCTCATGCACCCGCACCTCGGCCAGCCGGCCGGGATATTTGGCGGCCACCAGCACGCTATCGCCCTCCAGCCGGCCATTGGCCTGCAGCAGGCCATCCGCCAAGCCACGGTCGCGCGACTGCCACACGCCATAAGCCACCGCCCCCACCAATGCCAGCCCGAGACCGGCCCATACCAGCTTGCTCTTGTTCATGTCACAACTCACCGATAGCCCGTTGCAGCGCCACTACCGCCAGGGCGTGGTCATAGCGGGCATTGAAAAGATTGCGCTGGCTGTCCGCCCGCCGCGCTTCGGCGACCAGCACTTCGGTCTGATTGGCCAGGCCGTTGCGGTAGCGATCGCGCTGGATGGCCAGATACTCGTCCGCCGACTGCAAGGCCGCCTGTGCCACCGTGATCCGCGCTGCAGCCTCGATTTGCTGGCTGTGGCTGCGCTCCACTTCCAGCCGCACCAGCGACTGCGCTTCGTGCAGCTGATCCTCCACCGCCATGGCCTGTTCGCCGATGCTGCCGGCGCGGGCGCGGATCAGGCCGCTGTCAAACAGCGTCCAGCTCACGCCCAGCCCGACCGAGCCGACGCCCTTGTTCACCAGATAGGGATTATTGAGATAGCTGTAGGCGGCATAGGCCCCCACTTGCGGCAGGCTTTCCGCCCGTACGCTGCGGGCGCTGGCCTGCAGGGAGGTCGACCACTCGGCCAAGGCGGCCAGTTCCGGGCGCTGGCGCAAGGCCAGATCGCTGAGCTGCCCCAGCGGGCGCTGCTCGGTCTGCAATGTGACTTCATCCGGCAGTGCCGGCTGACTGAACGCGCGTCCCAGCAAGCGGTTATAGGCCGCCTGGCTCAGGCTTTGCGCCTGCTGTGCCGCAATCTGCTTTTGCCGTGCTTCGGCCACCGCCAGTTCGGCCCCCAGCACATCGCCCCGCGCTACCACGCCCTTGCGGAAAAAATTGTTCACATCACGCTGATAGGCCTGCAAGCTGGCCAGATACTGCGCAGCCACCGTGGCCGCATGGCCGGCGCGCAGCACATTGAAATAGGCTTCGGCCACCTGCAAGCGCAGTGCCTGCCGCGCCTGCTCCTGCCCATAGCGGCTGGCACTGGTGGCTGCGGCCGCCGACTGCTGCAGCGCATCGAGCTTGCCGCCGGTGTAAACCGGCAGACTGAGGCGGGCATTGGCAAAGCGCACATCCTCATCGGTCAGTGGCACATCCACCGCGGCCGGCAAGCGGGCGGCCAGCGCCCCCAGTCCCTGGGTGAGCGGGCTGACATCCAGCCGTGCCGTCGGGGTGTGGTCCAGCCGGCTCCAGCCGGCATCGACACTGAGCGTGGGGCCGGCTGCCGCCTGCGCCACCTGCTCCTGCAAATGCGCCGCCCCTACTTTGCGCGCCTCGGCACGCAAGCTGTTGCTGCTTTGCTCGGCCTGCAGCCAGGCTTGTTGCAACGATTCTGCCTGGGCACAAGCCGTTGCGATCAGCAGGCTTAGCAGCCCACAGCGCGAACCCGAAAAAAATGTCATTGCAGTAATGAACACTCATTCATCAAGATGAATAGATTGTATTGCGATGACAGTGATGGCGCTTGCGCTGCATCAGCCCGCTGGCGATAAAACGCAAAAAAAGACCAAAAAAGCTGACAAAAGCAGCTATTTTTGGTCTTTTACTCTAAAAATCAGGCTTTCAGCGCATCCCGTAACTGATGTGCGGCACGCAGGGCAAACGCATAGATGGACAGTTGCGGATTGGCCCCGATACTGGTGGGAAAGACCGAACCATCGATCACGCTGAGATTGCGCAGCTGCCAGTGGCGGCCATATTCATCCACCACGCCCTGCTCAGGCTGACTGCTCATGGCCACACCGCCCATGACATGCGCACTGACCACCCGCGCCAGCAAGGGCTTGAGCGGCAGCTGCATGATCTGTTCGCGCGTGGCCTGCCAGCTGCTTTGCAGGCTCGCCTGCTCGTGCAGCACCAGCACCTGGCGCGCACCGGCGGCGAACTGCAGTTCGGCCATGGTCAGCCAGCTGCGCCGCACGCCATCCCACAGCACATCATTCAGCGGGTAATCCAGCTCCGGCGAGCCATCCTTGCGCAAGCGCACCTGGCCACCCTGGCTGTCCGGATGAAAGCCGTCGCGCAGCAAGGCCAGCATCACGTTCAGATGTGGCAGCTGCTGCATCAGGCTGGTTGTTTCCTGGCCAAAGCCGGACAGGGTGACGCCCATCAGCAAGGGATGCACCGGCGGCACTTCCAGCTTGTAACCCAGTGGGCCATCCAGCGGCTGGGTGTGCATGAAGTGGTCGGAATACACGGTTTGCGGGGCACCGTTATACGGCTCGATGCGTTGCGGCATCACCGCACCGCTGATGACGACCGGGTGCAGGAAGGTGCGCTTGCCCACCTGCCCCCCGCCCAGCTCGCTGCGCAGCAGAATGGCCGGACTGCCAATGGCACCGGCGGCCAGCACCACATGCCTGGCCTTGATGCTGAACTGGCGGCCATTCAAGCTGTGGCCATCAGCAGCCAGCAGGCGGCCCTCGGCCCCCAGCAAGGATTTGCCATCCGCCGCCGGCAGCAGGCGCTCGACCCTGGCCCGCGACAACAGCCCGGCCTTGTGCTGCAAGGCACCGGGAATGGTGGTCACCAGCATCGACTGTTTGGCATTGGTGGCGCAGCCCATGCCGCAATAGCCCAGATTCCAGCAGCCGCGCACATTGCGACGGATACGGCCATGCTTCAGCCCCAGCGCCTGGCAGCCACGTTCCAGCACGCTGTTATTGGGGTTGGGATCGGTCTGCCAGTCGGCGATGCCCAGCCTGGCCTCGGCCATGTCAAACCACGGTGCCATGGCTGGCGGATTCAAGCCTTTGAGGCCATAGCGCTCGCCCCACCAGTTCAGCGTATCCGGCGGCGTGCGAAAGGCGCTGGTCCAGTTGACCGTGGTACTGCCACCCACCGTGCGCCCCTGCAGGATATTGATGGCCTTGTCAGCGGTCTTGCGGCTAGCGGATTCCTGATACAGCTCGGGATAGGCCTTGGCTTCCAGCAGACGGAAATCGCGCGAGGTACGCAGCGCCCCCTCTTCCACCATCAGCACATCCAGCCCGGCCTGGGCCAGCACTTCGGCCGTCATGCCGCCACCGGCACCGGTGCCGATGATCAGCACATCGCAAGTCAGTTGCAGATCCTGCGTCTGCGCCGCACCATCCAGCACCCGCCAGCCGCTGGCCACGCCCTCGGCCACCGGATCGGGCAAACTCATCTTGTCACTCATGGCAGTAGCCCCATGACCTGTTGCGGTTGCTGATAGCCCAGCGCAGCCCAGCTCGCCGGGTTACCAAACCAGGCAGCATTGATCAGCGCATGCAGGGCCTGATAACCGGAGCGCAGCAGCAAGAGCGGGCTTTGCTGCCAGCGCCGCAAAAAAGCGGCCAGATCATCCGGCGTCGCCTGTACCCACGGGCCGTGCACACCAGCCAGCCAGCGCCGGCCCCAGCGATTGCCCAACAGGTCGAACAGCTGGCGCAGCTCCTGCTGCACGGCAGGCAGCAGATTGCGGATGGCCACATCCACCCCGCGCACGATGTCCGGTAGCGGCAGGCCGGCCATGCCCAGCATCACCGGAGCCAGGCTGCGGATAATCTGCTCGTCACCCGCTTGCAGAAATACATGGTGGTCCTGGCTGGCCGTGGGCAGATCCGGCTGCGGGGCGGCCAGGAAGCCGGCCGCCAGCAATACCACGCTACCGGCCATGCCGGTCTTGATCAATTGGCGTCGGGTGATCATCTCAGCCTCGCATCATCAAGCGGAGCAGCCATTGCACGGTGCGGCCATAGGGTGGCCGGGTCATCCAGCTACCCGACCAGCGGCTCTGCTCGAACACCGGTTTGAGCTTGGAGAAGGTGAGGAAACCTTCATAACCATGGTAATGCCCCATGCCGGAAGCCCCGACACCACCAAAAGGCATATCGTGCTGTATCACATGCAGCACGGATTCATTGATGCAGACCCCGCCGGAAATGGTCTGATGCAGGGTTTTTTCGATACGCAGCGGGTCGCTGTCGAACAGATACAGGGCCAGCGGTCGTGGCCGGGCGTTGATGTAATCGAGGGCCTCGTCGAAATTGTCGTAACAGACCACCGGCAGGATCGGGCCAAATATTTCCTCGCGCAGCAGAGCGCAATCGGCCGGGCAGTTCAGCACCAGAGTCAGCGGCAGCTTGCGGGTGCCGGACAGATCCTCGGCGGCGGGGTTGATCTGGCGGATGTCGGCACCGGCCGCACGCGCCTCGTCCAGCCAGCTCTGCAGCCGCTGGTAATGGCGCTGGTTGATGATATTGCTGTAGTCGGGATTATTGGCCAGCGTGGGATAGGCCCGCGGCGCGGCGGCATCCAGCATGGCCAGCAGCCGGTCGCGGTCCTTGGCATTGACCAGCACATAGTCCGGGGCTACACAGGTCTGGCCGGCATTGAACAGCTTGCCGGCGACAATCGACTCCGCCGCCCGGGCAAAATCGGCATCGCGCGCCACCAGTGCCGGCGACTTGCCCCCCAGCTCCAGCGTGACCGGAGTCAGGTTGTCAGCCGCAGCACGCATCACATGGTGGCCGACCTCGGTGGAGCCGGTGAACAGCAAATGGTCGAAGGGCAAGCGGGTAAAAGCCTGCGCCAATTCCGGCCCGCCATTGATCACGCGGATCAGATCCGGCTCGAAGTAACGCCCCACCAGCTCTGCCAGCAACTGACCGGTGGCAGGGGTGAATTCCGACATCTTGATCATCACCCGGTTACCCGCCGCCAGTGCGCCAATCAAAGGGCCCAGGGCAAGAAACAGCGGGTAATTCCACGGCACCACAATGCCCACCACGCCCAGCGGCTGGGGCAGCACGCGATTGCGCGCCGGGCGAAACCACAACGACACCCCGCGCCGCTGCGGCTTCATCCAGCGCCGCAGCTGACTGCGCGCACTGCGCAACTCTTCCAGGCTGGGAAACAGCTCGCCCAGCCGGGTTTCCACGCTGCTGCGCTGGCCAAAATCGCTGCTGATGGCCGCGATCAGAGCATCCCGGTTTTGCTGGATCAGCTGCTCCAGCGTATTCAGCCAGCCCAGCCGGCGGGCCAGTGCAGGGAAACGCTCGGCAGCCGCAGCGCGGCGCAAGGCGGCATGGGCATCCGGCAAGCCGGCAGCGCTTGCCTGCGGCATTGGCATGACATTCATTGTGCTATCCTCGTGTTGTTCCATCCGGCAAACGGTCGTTTAGAGCCACGACTCTAAAGCCAGAATAGCACCGGGAAATTTCCTTGTCACTCTCCGTGGACTGACCATGCTGATCGATTTCTTTACCGCCCTGCGCGACGCCGGCCTGCCGGTATCGCTCAAGGAATTCCTGACCCTGCTGGAAGCGCTGAAACAGCAGGTGGCCTTTGGCAGCCTGGACGCCTTTTATTACCTGGCGCGTACTACGCTGATCAAGGACGAAAAGCATTACGACCGCTTCGACCAGGTATTCGGCCACTACTTTCAGGGCAAGGCGCTGGTACTGGATGATCTGCAGACCGAGATCCCGGAAGACTGGCTGCGCAAGCAGGTAGAGAAGTTTCTCAGCGAAGAAGAAAAGCAGCAGCTGCAGGCACTGGGCTGGGACAAGCTGATGGAAACGCTGCGCCAGCGCCTGGAAGAACAAAAAGAACGCCATCAGGGCGGCAACAAATGGATAGGCACCGGCGGCACCAGCCCGTTTGGTGCCTATGGTTATAACCCGGAAGGCATACGCATTGGCCAGGATGGCTCGCGCCACCGCCGGGCGGTAAAGGTGTGGGACAAAAGGGAATTCCGCAATTTCGACAATGCGGCAGAACTGGGCAGCCGCAATATCAAGCTGGCCTTGCGCCGCCTGCGCGAATTCGCCCGCGAGGGAGCGGAAGAAGTACTGGACCTGGACGGCACCATCACCGCCACGGCACGCAATGCCGGCCTGCTCGACCTGAAAATGCTGCGCGAGCTGCGCAACACGGTGAAGGTACTGGTGCTGTTCGATGTGGGCGGCTCGATGGACGACCACATCAAGGCGGTGGAAGAGCTGTTTTCCGCGGTCAAAAGCGAATTCAAGCACCTGGAGTATTACTACTTCCACAACTGCGTCTACGAAACGGTGTGGAAAGACAATCGCCGCCGTCAGGGCAGCAGCCTGTCCACTCATGAGCTGATCCACACCTTTGGCAGCGACTACAAGCTGATCTTTGTCGGTGACGCCACCATGAGCCCGTATGAAATCAGCTACCCGGGCGGCAGTGTGGAGCACATGAATCCGGAGTCCGGCGAAGTATGGATGCGCCGCCTGCTACAGCAGTTTCGCCATGCGGTATGGCTCAACCCGGTGGCCGAGCAAATCTGGGACTACACCCAGTCGCTGCAGATGATGCGCCGCCTGCTGCAAGAACGCATGTACCCGCTCACCCTGCAAGGGGTGGACCAGGCCATGCGGGCACTGAAGAAAACCATGCCCGCCAGCGCCCTGCCCCCAGTCTAATCAGCGGGGAAACGCTGGCCGTTGCCGTCGAAGGCACGCACCTGATCGCGACCAGCCAGCTTGGCCTCATACAAGGCCTGATCGGCCAGCGCCAGTGCCACACTGGCCTCCTGCTGGTCGCGGGCAAAACAGCTGACGCCGATACTCACCCGCACCTGCAGTTCGCCGGCATCCAGCGCAACCCGGTGGGCGCGCACGGCCTGGCGCAATCGTTCCGCCAGCGCCAGCGCCCCGGCCATGCCACAGCCAGGCAGCAGGACGGCAAACTCCTCGCCGCCCAGCCGGCCCAGCACGTCGACCTTGCGCACCACCTGCTGGCAGATGCCGGCAAAGTCGCGCAGCACACGGTCGCCCACGGCATGGCCCCAGCTATCGTTAACCTGCTTGAAGTGATCGATATCCAGCATCAGTACTGCCACCGGATTGCTGAAACGCTGGAAGCGGACAAACTCCTCCTCCTGCTTTTCCATGAAGCTGCGCCGGTTGGCGATGCCGGTCAGCGCATCGGTGGTGGCCAGCAGCCGTAGCGACTCCTCCTGCTGCTTGCGGCTGCTGATGTCTCGGTATACCCACAGCACACTGCGCAAGCGCCCCTCGATGAAGATGGGCACGTGGTCGCGCTCCAGTATGCGGCCGTCGGCCAGCGGCCACTCTTCGCCCAGCACCACCTCGCGTGAGCGCTGTAGCTCCTCCAGCCTTTGCAGCAGCCGTTGCGGGTCGGCAAACTGCTGCGCCGCCATGGCCGCCACCTGCGCACGCCCCTCGTGCTGCAGCTGTTCCGGTGTATAGCCGGGCAGGAACAGCTGGCAGTACTGCTGGTTTACCAGCACTACTTCGCCGTATTGGTCCTCCAGCAGCATGGCACCGTGGAAATTTTCGATGATGGCCAGCAATTGCCGCTGCAGGGTGGCGAGCGCCTCTTCGGCCTGCCGGCGTGCGGTAATGTCATGGATGATGGAAAACAGCAGGGTGCGTCCGCCAGAATCCACCGGTGAGGAATGCACGTCCACCGTGCGCAGCTGGCCATTGGCCAGGCGGTGGGTGAAGGTGAAATGGTTGTGTGCCTGCTGCAGGGCCACGCCCATGGTGCCGCGTATCCTGGCCTCTTCCATCTGGTTGATATTGCTCATCGGCATGCCCACCAGCTCGGCGCGGCGATAACCATAAAAGCGCTCGGCCGATGAGTTGGCATCCACGATCACACCACTGGCCGGATCAACCAGGATCATCACCGCGCCGTGATTCTGGAACAGCATGCGAAAATGCGCCTCGCTGTTCTCCAGCAGTTTTTGCGCCTGCTTGTGAGTGGTGATGTCCTGCACCGTGCCAACGATGCGACAGACATTGCCATTGCCATCCACCTCGGTGGCCTGGCCCTTGTCCAGAATCCACAGCACCTCGCCATTGCGCCGCAACAGCCGGTACTGGATCTGGTATTGACTGGCCTCGCGCTTGAGCAGGGCGCGGATATTGTGCCGCACGGTGGGCAGGTCGTCCGGATGCACCAGTGCCTGCCATTGCCCCGGGTTGTCATGCAGCTCGTGATAGTCGTAACCGACCATACTGACCAGCTGCTGGTTAAAATCCAGCCGTCCCAGCGCCACATGCCAGTCCCACAGCCCGATATTGGCCGCGCGCATGGCCATGTCCAGCCGCTCCTGGCTTTCACGCAAGGCTTCCTCGGTACGCTTGCGCTGGGTAATCTCCGAAATCAGGCCGTGCCAGCGTACCGACTGGTCATCCTGCAATTCCGGTGTGGCGCGGGCCTCTACCCAGATCAAGCGGCCATCCGGCAGCAGGACACGAAACTCGCTGATCCACGGCAACTGATAGCGCAGCGCCGACTCACCCTCTTCCCGCACGCGCTGCCGGTCATCCGGAAACACGCGCTGCCAGACCAGATCGGCATCCTGCTTGACCTGGGCTGGAGTGACGCCAAAGATGGTCAGCACCCCGTCGCTGACATAGGAAAACCTGCCCTGCCCCTGCGGATCGGACCAGAACTGATAGATCATGCCGGGGATATTGGTGGCGATCTTGGCCAGCCGGTCTTCACCCTCCACCTGGTTGCTGACATCCATCCAGTAACCCTGCACCACATCACCGGTCACTTGCTGCACCTGCTCTTCCAGCCAGCACCAGTAACCTGCGCCATGCCAGAAACGATAGCGCCGGCTGCTAAAGCCGTGCTCCTGCCCCAGCCGCCAGCCGCCATCGGCCAGTCCACTCAGTTCGTCCGGATGCAGATGCTGCAGCCACCAGTCAGGCTCCAGCAGAATGTCCTCGGGGAAATAACCCAGAATCGATGCCACATTGGGGCTGACTTCCACCACAACCCGCGGCTGCTGTGCATGGCAGGCGAACGCCACCATCGGGCCATTGGCAAACAGCGCATGCTGGCGCGTCATCAACTGTTGCAGGCGCTTGAGCTCGGTCACGTCCTGCATCACCACCATATAGCCGCCGGCAGCACCCGGCTCAACCATGGCCGTGATGGACAGATTGACGGTATGCAGCCGACCATCCTTGCCACGCAGCGGCCATTCCCGCGTCAGGCTGCGGCCGGGCTGAACTTCGGCAGTGAAAATCTCGACAGCCGCCACCTCGCGCCCCAGCCGGGCCGCCAGCTGGCAACGCTCCTGCTCCAGCAAGTCCGGCTCCAGCAGGACGCTGGGCAGGGCCTGCCCGCACAATTCATCAGACCGATAGGCCAGCAGCTTTTCTGCCGCATGATTGAACAGGATGATCAGGCCATCTGCACTCAGCGCCATCAGCGCGCTGTCGGCAGCATTGAGCATCGACAACAACAGGCCAGCCGGTGGCGGCTGGCCCTGTGGCGCAACCGAAGATGATGACAAGCTCAAGACCGTCTCCCGGCATCGATAGGCTGATTCATGCTTTACTTTATAGATGATGTTTGGATTGCTCCGCAAAGTGCTATGAAATTACTGCGCTTTGCTTGAAAAAAATGGCAATACCCGCATATTTAGCTTGAGCAATCAGCCAGTTGCACCAACAATGAAGGCAGAGGTCAGCCCAACAAGACCTCACCTAGCCGAGGGAAGCCCGCCATGGAAACCATACTGATGATCCTTATGATCGCTGCCTTTGCCATCGTGCTGGGCATGCTGACCGCCCCGCTGGAGAAAAAGCGCGAGCTGATCCCCATCCGCATCCGCAAGGAAGACGAGCAGCCACGTCGCCGGTCTTCACGCTAAGCGGATACCCGCGCAAGCAAAAAGGCAGCCACGGCTGCCTTTTTGCATGGGGCGGCCTGTGTCAGAACTCGCGCTGCGGCACCAGCACCGTACGGTTGCCATTGCTTTCCATGGCACTGACAATGCCGGCGGCTTCCATCTGCTCGATCAGCCGCGCCGCACGGTTATAGCCTATGCGCAAATGACGCTGCACCGCTGAAATCGACGGCTTGCGCGTTTTCAGCACGATTTCCACCGCTTCATCGTAGAGCGGGTCGCTCTCGGTTGCCGCCTGGGTCTTGGCGGTGGCCGCAGCAGACTCTTCATCCGCCTCGGTTTCGCCGGTGAGCAGGCCTTCCACATAATCCGGCTCGCCCCACTGCTTGAGGAAATCCACCACGGCATGCACTTCGTCATCGGTGACAAAAGCGCCATGCACCCGTTGCGGATAACCGCTGCCCGGCGGCAGGAACAACATGTCCCCCTGACCCAGCAGGCTTTCCGCGCCCATCTGGTCCAGAATGGTCCGACTGTCGATCTTGCTGGACACCTGGAAGGCAATCCGTGTCGGGATGTTCGCCTTGATCAGACCGGTAATCACATCCACTGAGGGGCGCTGGGTGGCCAGAATCAAATGAATACCCGCCGCCCGCGCCTTCTGCGCCAGACGGGCAATCAGTTCTTCGATCTTCTTGCCGGCCACCATCATCAGGTCGGCGAACTCGTCCACCACCACCACGATGAAGGGCAGATTATTCAGCGGCTCCGGTGTTTCCGGTGTCAGGCTGAAGGGGTTGGTCAGCCGGCGGCCAGCCGCCTCGGCTTCGCGCACCTTGTCGTTGTAACCCGCCAGATTACGCACGCCCAGCGCGCTCATCAGCCGGTAGCGCCGTTCCATTTCACCCACACACCAGTTGAGCGCATTGGCGGCCAGCTTCATGTCGGTCACCACCGGGGCCAGCAGGTGCGGAATATCGTTGTATACCGACAACTCCAGCATCTTGGGGTCGATCATGATGAAGCGCACTTCGTCCGGCGTGGCCTTGTACAGCATCGACAGGATCATCGCATTGACGCCCACCGATTTGCCCGAGCCGGTGGTACCCGCCACCAGCAGGTGCGGTGCCTTGGCCAGATCAATGGCCACCGGCTGACCGGTAATGTCCTTGCCCAGCGCCATGGTCAGGCGCGAGGCCGGCTGCTGGAACACATCGGCCGAGAAAATCTCTGACAGCCGGATCATCTGGCGCTTGGCATTGGGCAGTTCCAGCCCCATGCAGGTCTTGCCGGGAATGGTTTCCACCACCCGGATGGAGGCTAGCCCCAGTGCCCGCGACAGGTCTTTCATCAGGTTGACCACCTGGTTGCCACGCACGCCAACAGCAGGCTCGACCTCGTAACGGGTAATCACCGGGCCGGCATAGGCATCCACCACGCTGACCTTGACCTTGAATTCGGCCAGCTTTTCCTCGATCAGGATGCCGCGCTCCAGCAATTCGTCTTCCGATACCACCGTGGTGGCTTCTTCGGCCGGGCGCAGCAAGTCCAGACCCGGCAGGCAGTCTTCACCGTAAATCACCGGCAGGCTGGAACGATGGGCGACGGCTGGTGGCAAGCTCCATGGCAGCGCAGCGTCTGCGCTACTTGTCGCAGCAGGCTCCGACACCACAGCCAGCGGCGCAGCCACTACCGCAGCCACCTCGCTGTTGGCCGTAGCTGGGGCAGTTTGCGGCAAATCAGTCTCGTCCAGCAGATGCCACACCAGATTGCTTTCCGGCTTGCTGGCCGGGGTGGGCGTGGGAGCGTTCTCACGAATCATCGACCACGGCAAGACCGCTTCAGCTGCAGCCGGGGCGGCCAGCTCTGCCGGCCGGACCAGGCTATCCGGCGGCACCGCCTGCTGTCTTTGCTCGGGCCAGCGCCACGGCTGGCGCTCAGGCTCGAGCAGTGGCGCAACCGGCGCCACCACAGGAGTTGAGGCAGCCATCGTCACGGCCAAGGCAGCAGGCATCGCCGGCTGGATAAGGGGCTGCGCTAGCGGACTTACACTACTGGCTTCCGGCTCGACCGCGGGCAGCGCTTCGCTGACAGCGACAGCGACAGCTGCAGCAGACAGACTGATGGCAGACAGGCCTGCGGCTGAGCCCTCCTCCGCCTGTGGCAAAACGGGCAGCAGGTCAGGCGGCTCGGCGCTGGCAGCAGGCTCACTTACAGTGGCTGCGGCCGGGAGCGTATCGCTCACCGCCAGCTGCTGCGACGGCAGCACCGACGGTGTGGCATCCGGCATGGCTGCAGGTGCAGGTGCAGGTGCAGGTGCAGCAGACTCTGCCACGCGGGGAGACAAAGGCGCATCGGGAATATCGGCCAGCGACAGGCCGGGCAGCACAGCGGCCGGTTCAAGGTCCGGGGCCGGCTTGGCCGCCGCTGGGCGCGGCACGGGCGGGCGGATCCAGCCTTCATAAGCATTGCTGCGGGGCTGTTGTTCGTGCCGCACGATGGCCGGCTCGGGCGGCGGCGGGCTGACCCGTGGCGGGATAGGCTGGGTGATGATCTTGCGTGGCGCAGGATGCACCGGCTGCAACACCACCGCCGGCTTGACTACCGGGGCCTCATGACTGCGCCGTTTGCTGTGCAGGGCGTTGACCTGGGCACGCACTTCATGCGGATCAATCACCGGCAGCTGGCGCGGCTCGGGGTGACCGCCCAGCGACTGGCGCTGGGCCTGGCGACGACGCGAACCGTGATGCAGATTATTTTGCAGCTCGTCCAGCCCGATGACCGGCAGATTTTCGCCACGCGGCTGACTGGACGATCCGGCTGGCGGCTTGGTCTTGAGCTTGCGGTAGCTACGCTCCAGCTCGACATGCGGCAGATCGGCGGCAGGCATGGCCGGCTTGGTCTGCACACGCGGAGACGCGCTGACCGGCTGCACCGGCACTGCGGCGGCAACTGCTACCGGCTGAGACTTGGCAACAATCGGGGCAGTCTCCGGCTCGCTGCGTGATGGCGGCAGCAGGTCCGCCTCATCATCCGGCGCGGCGGCATCAAAGCGGATGGCCACCGGCTCACGCCGGCGTTCGCGAAATGCCGCTGGCGCGATGTCCAGTTCTTCGTCATGACCCGCGCCCAGCACGCGATCCAGCTTTTTCAGCAGGCGCTCACGCTGCAGCGACACCCGCGCACGCCAGGGGTGCTCGGCTCCCAGCTTGCGCCAGGTCACCCCTGCCGCCACACCCAACATCATCAGCCCAAGCACAAACCACACGATCAGCAACCTCTTTCCTCATTCTGCCGCAGCGGCGGACACCCGGCCCAAAGCCAGTATCGCGCCGCACAGCAGGGGGCAATTCAAAGCGCCGATTGTACCCGGTTTTAACCGCGCTTCGCATTGCCGCACTGCGCAAATGGCGGCATAAACAAAAAAAACCCCGCACATGGCGGGGTTCCTGTTCAAGGTTCAAACCGGTCAGTTGCTGGCCACAGTAGCCGCGATGTCCTGGTAATCCTTGATCTTGTCGAAGCTCAGGTAACGGTAAACCTCGGCACCACTTTCATTGATGATGCCGATGTTTGCCTTGTACTCTTCCACGGTCGGAATCTTGCCCAGCTTGGAGCAGATGGCGGCCAGCTCAGCCGAACCCAGGAACACATTGGTGTTCTTGCCCAGACGGTTGGGGAAGTTACGGGTGGAAGTGGACATCACGGTAGCCCCTTCGCGCACCTGCGCCTGGTTACCCATGCACAGCGAGCAGCCCGGCATTTCGGTGCGGGCACCGGCCATGCCGAACACACCATAGTGACCTTCGTCGGTCAGTTGCTGCGCGTCCATCTTGGTCGGCGGCGCCAGCCACAGCTTGACCGGCAGGTCGCGCTTGCCTTCCAGCAGCTTGGAAGCGGCACGGAAGTGACCGATGTTGGTCATGCAGGAGCCAATGAACACTTCGTCGATCTTGGTGCCGGCGACTTCGGACATGAATTTCACGTCGTCCGGGTCGTTCGGGCAGGCCACGATCGGCTCCTTCACGTCGGCCAGATCAATTTCGATCACGGCGGCGTAGTCGGCGTCGGCATCACCCTTCAGCAGTTCGCCGTTGGCAATCCAGTCTTCCATCTTCTTGATGCGGCGTTCCAGGGTGCGCGGGTCGGCGTAGCCGTCGGCAATCATGGTCTTCATCAGGGTGATGTTGGAGCGCATGTATTCAGCGATCGGCTCCTTGTTCAGATGCACGGTGCAACCGGCAGCAGAACGCTCGGCCGAAGCGTCGGACAGCTCGAATGCCTGTTCAACCTTGAGATTCGGCAGGCCTTCGATTTCCAGCACGCGACCGGAGAAGATGTTTTTCTTGCCAGCCTTGGCCACAGTCAGCAGGCCTTGCTTGATGGCGTACAGCGGAATGGCATTCACCAGGTCACGCAGGGTGACACCCGGCTGCAGTTCGCCCTTGAAGCGCACCAGTACCGATTCCGGCATGTCCAGCGGCATCACGCCGGTAGCAGCAGCAAAAGCCACCAGACCGGAACCGGCCGGGAAGGAAATGCCGATCGGGAAGCGGGTGTGCGAGTCACCACCGGTACCCACGGTATCCGGCAGCAGCAGGCGGTTCAGCCAGCTGTGAATCACACCATCGCCCGGACGCAGTGCAACACCGCCACGGGTGGAGATGAAGGCCGGCAGCTCCTTGTGCATTTTCACATCCACCGGCTTCGGATAAGCGGCAGTGTGGCAGAAGGACTGCATCACCAGATCGGCGGAGAAGCCCAGACAGGCCAGATCCTTCAGCTCGTCACGGGTCATCGGGCCGGTGGTGTCTTGCGAACCCACGGTGGTCATCTTCGGTTCGCAGTAGGTACCCGGACGCACGCCCTGGCCTTCCGGCAGACCACAGGCGCGGCCAACCATCTTCTGTGCCAGCGAGAAACCCTTGCCGGAGTTGACCGGATCTTTCGGCAGACGGAAGGTGGTGGACGGAGCCAGACCCAGTGCTTCGCGCGCCTTGGCGGTCAGGCCACGGCCGATGATCAGGTTGATACGGCCACCGGCGCGCACTTCGTCCAGCAGCACTTCGGACTTCAGCTGGAAGTTGGCAACGGTTGCGCCGTTCTTTTCGATCTTGCCGTCATAGGGGTAGATGTCGATCACATCGCCCATTTCCAGCGCGGAAACTTCCACTTCGATCGGCAGCGAGCCGGAGTCTTCCTGGGTATTGAAGAAGATCGGTGCGATCTTGCCACCCAGGGTTACGCCGCCAAAGCGCTTGTTCGGTACAAAGGGGATGTCCTGACCGGTAGCCCATACCACGGAGTTGGTGGCGGACTTGCGGGAAGAACCGGTACCCACCACGTCGCCCACGTAGGCAACCAGATGGCCTTTTTTCTTCAGGTCTTCGATGAACTGCATCGGACCGCGCTTGCCATCTTCTTCCGGCACGAAGGCAGCACCCGGACGGGTGTTCTTCAGCATGGCCAGATAGTGCAGCGGGATATCCGGGCGGCTCCAGGCGTCCGGTGCCGGCGACAGATCGTCGGTATTGGTTTCGCCCGGCACCTTGAATACGGTAACGGTGATTTTCTTTTCCACTTCCGGACGGCTGGTGAACCATTCGGCATCGGCCCAGCTTTGCAGCACGCCCTTGGCGTTGGCGTTGCCGCCTTCGGCCAGTACTTGCACGTCGTGGAAGAAATCGAATACCAGCAGGGTTTTCTTCAGGCCTTCGGCGGCGATGGCGCCCACTTCGGCATCAGTCAGCAGGTCGATCAGCGGCTTGACGTTGTAACCACCCAGCATGGTGCCCAACAGTTCGGTGGCCTTGGCGCGGGACACCAGCGGCGATGCTACCGTGCCTTCGGCGACGGCAGCCAGGAAGGAAGCCTTGACCTTGGCGGCATCATCCACACCCGGCGGTACGCGGAAGGTGATCAGCTCGACCAGCAGATCTTCCTCGCCCTTGGGCGGGTTTTTCAGGAGTTCGACCAGTTGTTCGGTTTGCGTGGCGGACAGCGGCAGGGGCGGAATGCCCATGGCGGCGCGCTCTGCAACATGCTGACGGTAGGCTTCGAGCATAGCTTGGGACCTTTTTGCTTGGGTTGTTTGCAATGAGTCAACCGCCAGTGCAGGATCAACTGGCGGCAACCGTCCGGGGCAATACGGTTCTACCCCGTTTTGATTGCTGGAAGATTACGCCGTCTGACCGCCAGTGACAAACGAGTAATCGAAACATCGCCTGTGAGTTATACTCACACCATGAGCACTTACCCCCCACTCAACGCGCTGCGGATATTCGAGGCTGCAGCAAGGCTGGAAAGCTTTTCCTCGGCAGCCGACGAGCTGTTCGTAACCCACGGTGCTGTGAGCAAGCAGATCAAGCAGCTGGAGGAATGGCTGGGCGTGCGGCTATTCGAGCGCGCCGGCGGACGGGTAAAACTGACCGATACCGGCTGGCGCTACCTGATCCAGGTGCAGGACGGGCTGGACCTCATCGCCAACGCCACTTCCCAGCTGCTGCAGCCGGACAACCAGCGCCGGCTCACCATCAACTCCACGCCCACCATGGCCATGCACTGGCTGATGCCCAGGCTGCACGTATTCCGCGAAAGCTACCCGGATGTGGAGCTGCATCTGGTGACCTCCGACCGCGACATCAGTCGGCTGGACAGCCCTTTTGACATCGCCATCCGCCGCGGCCCCGGCGACTGGCCCGGCCATATCGCCAAACCATTTCTGGAGGAGTGCGAGCTGCCGCTATGCTCCCCCGCGCTGCTGAAACGCTTTCCAATCGAAAGCCCGGCCGACCTTGCACAGCACACCCTGCTGTATGCAGACACCCGGCCGACGGCCTGGCAGCGCTGGCTCACCCTGGCTGGCGTGCCGGAGCTGAAACCGGCATGCGGCCTGCACTTCGACCGTTTCTCGCTGGCACTGCAAGCCGCGCTGGATGGGCTGGGCGTGGTGCTGGGGCCACTGCCGATGGCGCAGTCGCTGGTGGATTCCGGCCAACTGGTGGCCCCGTTATCCAGCCCGGTGGTGCCAGTACGTGATTACTGCTGGATCGTGCCGCGCACCGCATCGGGCGACTCCACCGTCGCGTCCTTTTGCCGCTGGCTGGAGCAGGAAGCCGGGCAGATGCGTCCCTTTCCGGCAGCCGGACTCAACGACAACATGATTGCCCACGCTTTTCCGGAAGACTGATAGCGCACCATTCAGTATCAGGGCTGCTGCGGCGTCAGGCCCAACTGGCGCATTTCCAGCGGCACACTGTCACGCGGCAGCCATTTATTGTAGATACGGCGAAAACTCCCGTCCTTCTTCATGGCTGCCAGGCCCTCGTACCAGCGCCTGACGGTGCGGGACGAGGTGCCACGTGAGAAGGCCAGATAAAGTTCCAGCGACTCCAGCACCCTGACCACTTCCACCGCATCGGCCGGCTGGTGAATGCTCTTCAATACCGAAGCCACCACGAAGCCGCCCTCCACCCACAGGTCATAGCGCCCGCCCAGCAATTTCTGCGCCGACACCTGCGGCGTGGGGGCCAGATCCACCTCGACAAAACCGGCAGACACCGCCGCATCGGCGAAAATACTGCCCCGGTACGCCCCCACCGGCCGGCTGTAGAGCCCGGAGCCCAAGGCCAACAAATTGCCAGCTTCCCCCTTGCGCGACAGCAGCACGGTCTGCGACACCGCCACCGGCCCGACCAGCGTCATCAGCTTTTCACGCGCATCGCTGCGCCCCACGGTAAACAGCAGCACATTGGGGGTACTTTCCAGTTCGCGGTAACCGCGCGCCCACGGCACGACCTCGATGGCCGTATTGTCATGAATGCGCGCTTGAATCTCCCGCACCACCTCTACCGCCATACCATCCGCCACACCATTGTGCTGAAAGGTGATGGGTGGCCACTCCTCGGTGAAGATGGTCAAGGCCGCAGCCGGCGGGACAACAGACAACAGAATCAGCAACAAGAGAATCCGCATGGCAGTCATCTCGCTTGGGTGACTGTTTATTGATAGCTGTTAGCGCATGACGATGCAGGCATATTCGTTATAATGTCCGCCTGAGATTGAGCCGCTGCGCCTGAACCCAGCCAGTACCGCACACCCACCGAACGCAAGGAACGACATGAGCCGCATCACCCTTTCCCGCTTTCTGATCGAACAACAGCGCAAGGCCGGCACCCTGCCGCCCGAACTGCGTTTGCTGATCGAAACCGTTGGCCGCGCCTGCAAGGCCATCAGCTTCTCTGTCAACAAGGGCGCGCTGGCCGGCATTCTGGGTGAGGCCGGCACCGGCAACATCCAGGGCGAAGCACAAAAGAAACTGGATGTGATCGCCAACGACTTCCTGCTGGATGCCAACGAATGGGGCGGCAGCCTGGCCGCTATGGCGTCGGAAGAAATGGAACTGCCCTACCATATCCCGGGCGAATACCCGAAGGGTGAATACCTGCTGATGTTCGATCCGCTGGATGGCTCATCCAATATCGATGTCAACATTTCCGTCGGCACCATTTTCTCCATCCTGCGCTGCCCGGCAGGCATCGACCATCCCACCCCGGAAGCCTTCCTGCAGCCGGGCACCGAACAGGTCGCCGCCGGCTACACCGTATACGGCCCGCAAACCATGCTGGTGCTGACTTTCGGCAGCGGCGTGCACGGTTTTACGCTGGATCGTGAACACGGTTCCTTCGTACTGACCCACTCCGACATGCAAGTACCGGAAAGCACCCAGGAATTTGCCATCAACATGTCCAATATGCGCCACTGGGAAGCCCCGGTTAAGCGTTATGTGGATGAAATGCTGGCCGGCAAGACCGGCCCGCTGGGCAAGGACTACAATATGCGCTGGGTGGCCTCGATGGTGGCTGAAGTGCACCGCATCATCACCCGTGGCGGCATCTTCATGTACCCGAAGGATGCCCGCGATCCGGACAAGGCCGGCAAACTGCGCATCATGTACGAAGGCAATCCGATGGCCTTCATCATCGAGCAGGCTGGCGGCGCCGCCACCAACGGCTATCAGCGCATCATGGAAATCCAGCCCAAGGGCCTGCATGAGCGCGTAGCGGTCTTCCTCGGCTCCAAAGAAGAAGTCGAACGCATCACCGCTTACCATCAGCAGTAACAAACCAGTCAACCCTGCCGCCACGGCAGGGTTTTTTCATTGCCGGCCATGACAGCGCCGCCAAAGCGCCTATATTGGAATGTAGCTACACAGAAAACGGGAAAGCGCATGCTGGCCATCCAACACTTGATCGTCGCCCTGGCAGAAAGCTCGTCGGTTCAGGCACAAATCATCCGCAACGCCCTGTCCGAACTCGGCATTACGCGCATGGAAGTATTCGAAACCGGGGAAGCGCTGCTGGAATACATCGGCAAATACAAGCCGGACGTGGTAATGAGCGCCTTCCACCTACCCGACATGACGGCCGGAGAAATGATTTTCCGCATGCGCGGCCTGACAGAACTGCGCGACCTGCCCTTCATCCTGGTTTCCAGCGAAACCAATCCGGAACTGATCGACCCGATGCGCCAGGCCGGCCTGATGGGCATACTGCCCAAGCCCTTCGACCTGCCCCAGCTGCGCAAGGTCATCAACGACACCCTGGATTTTCTGGCGGCCAACCAGAATGACACCGACAGCGACCTCGACTACGCCGATCTCAACATTCTGGTCGTGGACGACAGCGTGATGGCACGCCGCCACATCCGCACCGTACTGGAACGACTGGGTTTCGAAAAAATCACCGAATCCTGGAGCGGCAAGGACGCGCTGCCCCTGATAGACAGCACCCTGTTCGATCTGGTGCTGACCGACTACAACATGCCGATGATGGATGGCTGCGAGCTGGCCAGCTATATCCGCACCAGCAGCATGCAGAGTTCGGTGCCCATCATCATGATTTCCAGCGAAGAAAACATGGAAAGACTGGCCGCAGCAGAGGCAGCCGGGGTATCCGCCATCATGGGCAAGCCATTTGAAACCTCGGCCGTGCGCCAGGTGCTGCGCACGCAACTGGCGCAACGCTGATCAACGCGGCATTACCCACACCAGGCGCGAGCCGCCTTGCGCATCGTTGACCGCCTGCCGTCGCCAGTAGCCCGGCGTGGCGTAATGCTCGGGCAAGGTTGCCGCGCCGTCCAGCCGGCAATAACTCACCTCCTGATAGCCGGCTTGCAAGAGCTGGCTGCGCCCCTTCTGTCGGCTCTTGGCACAGGCTGGATGCATGGCCAGTGCCACACTGGCTGGCGGAGCCGAGCCTTCCCAGCCCCGCACCAGCGCCAGTCGCGGCTGCGTCATCAAAGCCAGGCCATTCAATACGGCCGATAGCAAGCCACGCCACGGTGCGGCCACCGCTGCCAGCGGCTCCGCCAATTCGCCCGGATAGCTCACCAGCAAGGCCAGGCTATCTTCCACATCAGCCAGCCAGTCGGCACCGGCCAGCGAGAAGTCTGCCCGCAACAACAGCAAGGCCACTTCCTGGCGATCCGGTACCTGCATGACGAATGCACCACCTTCTGCGCCATCAACATGCAGGTAAAATGCCGCCGCCGGCAGTTGCAGCCGGTCGGGTAGATTTCCGGGCACGCGGGTATGCCTCAGCGCCTGCATCAAGCCGTCTTCCAGATGCGCCATGACCTTGCCATGGCGGCAAAACTGCCCATAGGCATCGGCCAGCCGCTGCTCGGCCCCCGTACGCTCGGCGACCGCCGGATAAACCTGGGCGGCACGCGCCAACTCACGCTGCACCAGCTCCAGCACCTGCTGTTGCGCAGCCGCCTGATGCACCGCCTGACCATACAGCTGCCCGACCCGCTTGGCCCATGGCCGTGTGGCCGCATAGCGCTGCACTGCGTAGATCATCCCCATCAACCGCCCCGGACAAGAAAAAAGGGCCGCATTGTAAGCGCAAGTACAGCCCTGCCGCCAGCCCACGCACTCGCCCATGTGTACTGACAGCCTGACCCCAGATTATTAACCAACCCCCTCTCGCTTTCTGGAAAGAAAGCGAGGCGCCCTTCTTCAATTGGCAGGGCAAGGGCGGGGGGATGGGGAATAAATGGGAAGGCTGCGGAATCTATAAATTAGCAGAAAGGCCCGGCTTTGCCGGGTCCAGTGCAATCGCACCGAATAACGTTGTCAGCAGCCTGAGGCCAGACAAGGTGTCTGACCCTTAACAAATATCTGGCTACCCTTAACGATCAGCCGCCTCCGCCCTGCCAACGCCGACGGACGACGGCACGCGGTCCTGGGTAATGCCGGAGTACAGCCACTGCCGGAAGTGATTCAGCGTCATCGGTTTGCCGAAATAAAAGCCCTGCAGGAATTCGAAGCCTTTGACCGACAGGTAGTTTTGCTGCCCCTGGGTTTCCACGCCCTTGACGATCACCTGCACACCCAGTTGATGTGAGGTCTGCAGCAGGCTATCCAGGATATTGGTCTTGAAACTGTCCTTGCCCAGGGCCGACACATAACCCTTCTCCACCTTCAGGTAGTCAAAGCCCCAGCGTCTGAGATAATTGCGGTCGGCGTGGCCGATGCCAAAATCGTCCAGCGCCAGCTTCACGCCCATCTGGCGCAAATCCTGTACCACGCGGTGGGTGACCTGATGCTCGGGCAGCGGAAAGCGCTCGGAAACCTCCAGCACCAGTACAGCTTTTTTCTCGCGCAGCACCGCCAGCAGAATCTTGCAGTCTTCCACCAGGTCCGGCATGCCCAGATGTTCGGCCGCAATATTGATGCCGACAAAGAAACCGGGCGGCAAGGCAACCTGTTTCAACTCCTTGGTCACACGGCGGATCAGGTAGCGGGTTAGCGGCACGATCAGCCCGGCATCTTCGGCTGCGGGGATGAACAGATCAGAGCGGATGGCACCCTGCACCGGATGGCGCCAGCGGGCCAGCACCTCCACCCCGACGCACTCGCCATGCTCTGCCGTCACGATGGGCTGGTAGTGGGTAAAGAATTCCCGGTTGCGGATACCCTGGGCGATTTCCCAGCCAGTAGAGTTGCGCGCCACCTCGCGCCGCAGCAAGGACCACGCAAGCAGCAGCCCCGCCAGCACCGCCAGCAGCAAGGTGTCCGGCCGTCGCAGCAGCGAACCCTCCAGCACGGACAGCCAGGACTCCTGCATCACGATGCTGAACTGGCCGCTGGGTGCAGACATGCGATAGCTCAGGCCCTGGCCGATACTGTCATCCAGCGGCCGCACCTTGCCATCGGCCGCCAGGTATTGCTCGCCAATCACCATGACGGCCTGCATGTCGCCGGGAGCTGCCTGTTGCAAGAGACCGACGAAAGCATCTCCTCCCAGCTCGATCATGCTGACACCATAGCCATGGCGCTGCAGCCGCAAGGAGGCCTTGCCATCGTGACTGCCATTCAGCAACAGCACCCGGCCATCGCTCGGCAACAGTGGAACATCTTGCCGCGACAAATCGGAAGTACATGCCGTGCCATCTGCCCCCACACGCAGGGCGTAGCGGGCATGCGGAGTGGACTGCACCACCGAGGCCAGCATCTGACGCGGCAGATCACATGCAGCACTAACCGGTACGGCGTCGATACGGCCCAGCGCGCCATTGGCCAGGCCAATCTGCTGCTCCAGTTGCTGCGTCAGCAGGGCTACCCGTTCATGCAGTGCGGTGCGGTCTTGCTGCCAGGTCGCCAGCAGCGACAGCAGCCAGCCAGTCAGCAGGCATGACGCAAGCACAGCGGAATAAACAACCGCCGGTTTGGGTGACAATGCGTAACGCGACCATAGCGTCCTGACTTTTTTAAGCATCCACTTGTTCCAGTCACCATGCCCATGGCTGGTTGATCACGGCAGGTCGCCGGTTAACAGCGCCTGGCCTGGTTATTGTCATCATAGCTCTTATTATCCCCAACCCAAGCGGGACAAGGCTTGCAAGGATATCCTTTCGGATAAGGCAGGAAAAGCATAGTTTTGCTTACAACAGCTTGCTTAAGTCCTGTCATCCTGCACCGGCGTCCGCGGCAAGCTGCCCGACAATACACATCAGACAGACCGCAGCCTGCCAGCTGCGCGACAAAAACACCATCACGGCGCATCCCCGACGACCTGGTAGTTGGCACCCCTGAGCAATGCGCGCCAAGCAATAGCACGTCGCCCAGTATAACTGTGAAATATGACGAGTATTCTCGACTGAGCACTTACAACTGCAGCGCAGCGCTACGACGACACCGCTCTGCCCCAGGGCCACAGCAACAAAAATGCCGGCAGTCGAGGACTGCCGGCATAGCCGAATCATTTCCAGCGAGGCAGCTGCTGCCTCATGCCACCGTCACGGCTCAGCCGAAATGACACACGTAGTGCAGGGTTTCCAGCACTTCAATCTGGAAGGAGCTGTCACCTGGCACATTAAAGCTCTGGCCACCCTGATAGCTTACCGCTTCGTTGCTGCCGGCCAGCGTGATGCGGCACTGCCCTTCCAGCAACTCCATGATTTCCGGCGCACCGGTATTGAACAGCAGCTTGGACGGCAGAATCACGCCTACCGACTTGCGGGTGCCATCGGCCAGGGTGATGCTGTGGCTGACACATTTGCCGTCAAAATAAACATTGGCACGCTTGGCCACGCTGACATTATCGAACTGTTCCATGGGTATCCTTTGCTCGTGTTTTTGTTATCAACGATAAAATGATCGGCTAGCATACCCGAATCCGCCCTGACGGCAAGATGCATGAATGCGTCGCTACCAACCGCAACAACACCGTGCCGCATGACATACTGAGCGCCAGTCCAACCCATACTCAGGAGCCAGGAACCATGGCCATCCTCTCGCGCAGCTGCCTGCTGCTTGCTGCCTGTCTGCTGTCCGCCTGCACCACCATGGCCGACAGACTGCAGGGCAGCATCACCCCTCCCCCCGGCTATGGCTATGCCATCGTATCGCTCACCGCCCGCGCATTTGACCAGGACTCGGCCAATACCGGCATGCACATCGTCGACAGCCAGGGCCAGACCGTGGCCAATGGCCGCGCCAGCATGAATACCGATACCGTCTTCGGCGAGGAAGGCATGAGCCCGGTCGACGGTCGTCTGCAATTGTTTGCCTTGCCGCCGGGGCATTATCAGGTGGCCGACGCCTGGGGCAACTGGATAGAAGAATCCGGCTGGAGCAGCCAGTGGCACTCGGTCAGCATGCCGATTCATGCCGGCTTCGACATCAGTGCCGGCAGCAGTGTCTATCTGGGAGAGGTGTTTCTGGACTTGTCACTGCGGCCAGAAATGAAGCTGAGCAATCAGCAGAAACGTGATTTCGGCCACATGCACCGGGTATGGAAAGTACAAGACCTGAGCCGCGTGGAGATCAAGCCCTTGCAACTGCCTGCCGCCGCCAACACAGGCACGAGCGCACCCTGAAATACCAGATCAGCCCAGTCGCGAAGTCCACAAGCGGGTCAGATAGGCCGGCTTGACGGCGGCACTGGCGGCAGCCACTGCCTCGAGTACGCGATAGCCAGACTGGCGAGTATCGCGCAGCAGCACATCCGCATAGGGCGGGCCGTCCAGCTTGCGCAAAGCTGCCACCCGCGGCTGGTTGGCTTTGTCACCACTATGCGTCACCACGGCAATTTCATTGCTGGCCAGCCGCACGAATGTGCCTGGCGGGTAAATACCCATTTCCTTGATCAACAAGGTCACCAGCGACGGCGCAAATTGCCCCAGCTCGCCGCGAAACAGGCTGGCCATCACCAGTGATGGCAACACCGCATCCTGTTGCAAGTGCTCACACAGATTATCGACCAGCGCCAGCAAACGGGCATCCGGATGAATCTCCTCCCCACGCAAGCCCGCAGGGTAACCCTGGCCATCGTCCTGTTCGTGATGGGTCTGCACCAGCAAATGCCAGTGCTCATCCACCACGCCCGCCTCGCGCAGAATGGCCGACCCCATTACCGGGTGGGCATAGATCTCCTCCTGCTGGCTCAGCGTCAGGGCCTGCCGCTGCACCCCCAACTGGTTTAATAGCTGGCTAATGGCCACATTCATCGACAAACCAGCGCACACCAGGCTATGCAGCCGGGCTGGTTCCAGCCCCAGCCGCCGCCCCAGGAGTGCCAGCAGCGTAGCCACCTTCAGGCTATGCGAGCGGACAGGCACCAGAAACAGCGAGGCCAACATGCCATCGCGAAAACGCTGCGTGAGTAACAACAGCTCTTCGGCCATTTCTTCCAGCCGACCGGCCAGCCCCGG
Source organism: Aquitalea sp. FJL05 (assembly GCF_003852595.1). Classification (NCBI taxonomy): domain Bacteria; kingdom Pseudomonadati; phylum Pseudomonadota; class Betaproteobacteria; order Neisseriales; family Chromobacteriaceae; genus Aquitalea; species Aquitalea sp. FJL05. The sequence goes on along the minus strand of NZ_QAJS01000009.1, from coordinate 441,629 downwards.
CACCGCTAGGCCATGCAAGATCAAGGCTTCCAGCCGCCCCGCCATGAAGCCGACTTCCACCAGCGGATTTTTGGGGGTCATGCTAACGGCTTCACGTTCGCGCTGCGCCGCCCGGTCCAGCCGCTCCCGCTCCAGCCTGACCGCCACTTCCTCTACGTCCCCGTGTGCCACATCCATCAGCCGCTCGCGCTGTTCGGGTGTCAGCACATAGTGGCCTTTTTTCAGCAGCAGAAAGCCGTTTTTGGCGTATACATCTACGGTAAGCTGCTCTCCCACGCGCAGAAAACTGCCGGGAAGCTTTATCTTGGATGGCGGCTGGGACATGAGGAAAATTGGGTAACCGAATCTAGACTGCAGTTTAGTCAAACAACGCCCTTAACGCCGACAAACCACGACGCAGGCGGACGCTGGAGCGGCATTGTCGCCAAGCCCGCAGCAAACCACAAGTCCTGACTGCAGTAGTCGACAGGACTCACCGGAGCATGCCCGCATGGATACTTTCAACCCGCCGCGCCGCGCTTTCATTCAGGGCGCGCTGGCCGCCGGTTTTGCACTGGCCGTACAGCCGGTGAGGGCCGGCAGCATCGCCACCGACAGCCGGGCGCTGGATAGCGGCCTCGCCGGCATTCCGCTGGACGATGGCATTCTCCCCGTTTATTTCGCTCGCCCCGCCGCCAGCAGCAGCCTGCCGGTTGTGCTGGTGGTGCAGGAAATTTTCGGCGTGCACGAGCACATTCGCGATATCTGTCGCCGCCTGGCCAAGCTGGGCTATCTGGCAGTGGCGCCCGAGCTGTATTTTCGCCAGGGCAATCCGGCGGCAAGCCCGGACATTGCCAGCATCATCAAGGACATCGTCAGCAAGGTGCCCGACGCACAGGTGATGCAGGATCTTGACGCCACACTGGGCTGGGCCGTCGCGCATGGCGGTGATGCCAGCCGCGTCGCCATCACCGGTTTTTGCTGGGGTGGGCGCATCAGTTGGCTATATGCCAGCCACAATCCGCACGTGAAAGCCGGCATCGCCTGGTATGGCAAACTGGAAGGCACACATGATGCACTGACGCCAGCCCAGCCGACCGACCTGGCGGCCCGCCTGACCGTGCCGGTTCTGGGCCTGTACGGAGGGCAAGACAACAGCATCCCGCAAGACAGCGTTGAGCGCATGCGGCAAGCCTTGCAGCAAGGGCAAAGTGGCTCGCAAATTGTGGTGTATCCAACAGCCGGCCATGCTTTCAACGCCGATTACCGCTCTTCCTACCAGGCGGCCGCAGCACAAGATGGCTGGCAGCGACTGCAAGCCTGGCTGGACAGCCATGGCATGCAGGCCAGCAAGCCGGCCGGTACCGACTAGGCGGGAGACTGCTCCAGCATGCGGCGAATCACCTGATTGAACGGGTCAAGCCAGGCCCGTTCAAACTGGTCATCCGCCGCATTCAGCTCCGCCGCAGCCCGCAACATGGAGCGGCGTTGCCCACGATGAGCATGCTTGAGCATCACCGCCTCAAACGCGTCCACCAAGGCCAGAATGCGCGCGCCCTGGCTGATTTCACCACTGGCCAAGCCATAAGGATAACCTTCACCATCCGGCGTTTCGTGGTGTTGCAGCACCATCAGCGCCGCCTCTTCCCAACCCGGCATGCGCCCCAGCAAGCCGGCCACCCAGGCCGGGTGCAAGGCCATCAGCCGGCGCTCGTTGTCATTGATCTGCCCCAGTTTCAGCCATACAGCCTCCGGCAAGAACATCATGCCGACATCGTGCATGTATACCGCAGCCTCCAGCTGCTCGGCATCCACCCAGCCACCGGCCTGACGATTCAACTCCAGCGCCAGCTTGAGATTGCGCTCACTGCGGCCGAGAAACTCCGGCATGCGCTGTTCCAGCTGCAGCGCCAGGGTGCGAAACAGCAACATGTCCTGCTGGCGCGACTGTAAAACCGACCTCGCGCCCTCGGCCACCGCCGGCGCTTCACTCTTGCCCTGTACGCCCACCATGGCAGCCACCAGCCGCGAACAAGTCGCCAGCACCGAGGGCAGTGGCAGGCTTTCCAGCGAACACAGGGCCTCCAGCAAGGTATGCATCTGCCCCTCATCCACCGGACGCGCACTGGCGATCTGCGCCATGACCAGCTCGATGCGATCCAGCACCAGCAGCAGCACGTCGCCCATCACCTCCTGATACAGCAGCTCGCCACTGCGCAGCCGGGCCAGCAAGCCCTCCAGCGCATGAGCAAACGGCACCACGAACATCACCCGGCACAGCCCGGCATCGCCCTTGATGGTATGTATCAAACGGAAGAGATCGCCCACCAGCTCGGGCGAGGACGGATTCTGCCCCAGCTGAGAAGCCAGTTTCTCGATTTGCGGTGCATAGTCGGACAGCACGTCGCGGAAGTCCTGAAAGCCTTCCGCGTCTTCCCGCACAAACTGCAGTTGCACTTCATCGCTCATGACATGCTCACATGGTGGCCTGATGTGATTGCACTATAAATCATCAAACAGCGTCCAGCGGGCACAATCCATCTGCGCAAGCCCAAACCACAGGCGTATGATGAGCGCCCCCTGCTCATCCTTTGCCGGAGTCGCCACCGTGAACCCCTCTTTTGCCGTATTGCAAAAACAGATCGATTTCATTCTGGAAGTCGACAAGCTCAAATCCGTGTTGCGCAAAACCAAACCTCTGGGGCTGGAACGTTATGAAAATTCGGCTGAGCACAGCTGGCAGGCCGCGCTGCTGGCGCTGAGCATGGCGCAGCACGCGCCGGTGCCGCTGGATGTCGACAAAGTGATTCGCATGCTGCTGATTCACGACCTGGGCGAAATCGACACGGGCGATGTCATCGTCTATGCCGAGACCGACAGCGCGGCGCGCGAAGCAGAAGAACTGGCCGCCATCCGCCGCATCTGCGGCCTGCTGCCGCAAGATCAGGCCAACGGACTGGTAGCGCTGTGGCAGGAATTTGAAGCCCGCCAGACTGCCGAGGCCCGCTTTGCCCGCGCCATGGACCGGCTGATGCCCATTCTGCTCAACCTGAGTCGCCAGGGCCAAAGCTGGCGTGAAAACGGCATCAGCAAACAGCAGGTGCTCGCCATGGCCGTCAGCAAGGTAAGCGATGGTTGCCCGCTGGCCGGCGAGTGGCTGCTACAGGCACTGGACGCTGCGGAACAGCAGGGTTTCTTCGCCTCCGCTGACACAGCCCGTGGATAGAAACCACAATCAATACAATGTTTTTCGCCGGGTATCATTACAAACAGGTCGCATTGGCCGCAGAAAATACTTGCCAACATTCGCAACAATGGGCAGTATGCCTGCCTGCAGGATGCTCAAGTTGTGGATGTGTAGTTGTCGTAGTGGCATTTAGTCCGTACCTCAGTCGCCATTTCCCTTGAACTTCATGCGTTTTATCAACTTGCTCGTTTTGAGGATAAACAAAATGGCAACCGGTACCGTTAAGTGGTTCAACGACTCCAAAGGTTTTGGCTTCATCACTCCGGATGAAGGTGGCGATGACGTATTCGCTCACTTCTCCCAAATCAATGCTAAAGGCTTCCGCACCCTGGCTGAAAACCAGCGCGTAAGCTTCGACATCGTTGATGGCCCGAAGGGCAAACAGGCCTCCAACATCCAGCCGCTGTAATCTTCTTAAAGATTACTCGCTGATGAAAACCCGGACTCGTCCGGGTTTTTTTGTTTTAGCGCGCCAGACATCGCGTGCACCGCCTCGCGGCATGCCTTAACATTCACTCCTATCCCGTCATTCCAGAGTCAGTCTCCATGCAAACGCCTACCCACGACGAAGCCATCGCCAGCACGCGCGAATGGCTGGAAAAAGCCGTCATCGGCCTCAACCTCTGCCCTTTTGCCAAATCGGTCTACGTCAAGAACCAGGTCCGCTTCGTGGTCAGCGATGCCACCGAACCGGCCCAGCTGGCCGAAGAATTGGCCAAGGAGCTGCGTCTGCTGGCTGACAGCAGCCCGGATGAAATCGACACCACGCTGCTGATTCATCCTTATGTGCTGCAGCGTTTTCTGGATTTCAACGAATTCCAGGACATCGCGGATGCCATCGTCGAAGAACTGGAACTGGACGGCGTACTGCAGGTGGCCAGCTTCCACCCCAAATTCCAGTTTGGCGGCACCGGCATCAATGATATTGGCAACTACACCAACCGCTCGCCCTGGCCCACCCAGCACCTGATCCGCGAAGCCAGCATCGATCGCGCTGTCGAGGCATTCCCCGAAGCAGAGGCCATTTTCGAGCGCAATATCGAAACCGTCACCAAGCTCGGCATCGAAGGCTGGCAAGCCCTGTTCGCACCCAAGCACTGACAGGCCAGGCAGCCGGGCCTTATTGCTCATCTGCCAGTCACAGGGTACAACAACACATCCCCCCTCCACCGAGGTCACTATGAAGATGTTGCGTTGTGCCCTGTCGCTGCTCGCCTGCCTGCTGCTAACACACTGTGGCAGCACCCCGGTACGCAAACCGGTACAGGGCGACAGCTTCAGCTCGGCCGAGCTGGGGCAAAGCGCCGCCAACCGCATTGCCAATCTGGCCATGCGCGACAATCTGGCCAGCCTGCACACCTTGCTGGACAAGCTCTATCGCCGTAATCCATCCCAGTGGCAGAAAAGTGGTGCCGCCAGCAGGGACGCCGCCATCGCTCAGGTCATGACAGCCATCCGCAACAACAGCAAGCTGCCGGCACTGGGACAGGTTCGCTCGACCGCAGCACTGACTACCGCCTTCGACCCGCAATTCAGTGGCGATCGCGCCGGTACGCTGATTTTTGGCCTGGGCAGCATGCTGATTGACGTCTACGGCGGCCGCACCGAACTCTATCTGGTGCACGGCCTGGACGCGCAACAACTGGCCAACGCCGCCTACAATGTCGAAGTCGCTTCCTGGCTGCTGGGTCGCCGCCAGAATGCCGACGGCAGCCCCTTGCTGCTGGCCAATGAGATAAACAGCCAGCAACGCAACCTCTCGTTTGAGCGCGAGATGGCCAAGATCATGGCGCGGCTGGAATTACTGGCCGAACTGTCCGATGAAAAACTGCGGCGCAGCGCCATCGATTTTGGTCAGTCCCTGGTAGCCGGCCCCTTCCTGCAGTTCCTGCCGGTATCCGCAGTCAGCAGCGCCATTCCCACCGCCACGCCCTGAAGTCTTGACGCCGCCACAATAAAAAACCCGCCGGACAAAGCCGGCGGGCGTGGTTCCGCAGCGGTTGAGATCAGTGCTGATCCGGGTGCTTGCCCACCTTGTCGCGATAAAAAGCCTGAATGCGCGGTATGTCAGCTGCGATGTCCCCGCTGGGGTAAAACACCGGCCCGAAGCCGCACTCCTTGCGCTCATAATCCATATAAGCCAGCACAATCGGCACCTGCGCACCGCAGGCAATGTGATAGAAGCCGGTTTTCCATTCTTTCACCCGCTGGCGGGTACCTTCCGGCGGAATGGCCACCACCAGCTGCTCCGACTGCTGGTATACCGTCACCATCTGCTGTACCAGCGAGTTATTGCGGCTACGCATGACCGGAATACCACCCAACCAGCGCATGACCGGCCCCAGTGGCCCCCAGAACAAGGTGTGCTTGCCCATCCAGTACAGCTTGGCGCGCAAGGCGAAACAAACCCCCAGCGTCAGCGGGAAATCCCAGTTGCTGGTATGCGGTGCCGCAATCAATACGTATTTGGGCAGATCGGGAAAGTTGCCCTCAATGCGCCAGCCACGCAAGCGCAGCAGCAAAATGGACAGAGCGCGCATGAAACTGCGCAAGAGCGGAGTATCGAAAATGGTGTAGTGCATGGAGTCCGGCATAAGGGCAGGACCCGCGCTACGGATGGCGGACAGCCCTCCGGTCAGAGGCCTGCCTTGACGATGGAAAACGCGGACTGTACCGGATATGGCCACGCGGGTAAATCAGAATCACGCTGTTTGCCGGCCTGCAGGCCGCCAATAGCGGCAGGCTAGGCGCGTTGCAATATTTCTTTCAGGTCTTTTTGCACATCCCAGAAGGTGACATCGGCATCGTATACGCCCAGACAGGTGGGCTTGGCCAGATAGCGCTGGGCATTGCGGCTATCCATGGAGCAGAACAGCAGACGCTCCTTTTCCCAGATCACGATGCATTGACCCTTCTTGGACAGGCGGTCGATCAGGGTGCTGATCTGCTCGCTAATAACCCGGGCCGAGAGGTTTGCGCCATATTTGCCGGCTTTGGAAAATTCATTATTCATCACTTCGGACAATCTTCTCTGGGTTGGTCAATGACTCACCCGTCGTATTATCCGCAGCCGTAAAACAATACCTATCAGACGTTTCGGAAAGATAGCCAGCGCCTTTCAATCAAGGCGCATGGCAGGATCAACACACCACCAGACCACGTGCAGCAAACTGTTCGCGTGCGGCAGCGACCAGGGCCGCCGTCGGCACCGGGGTATCCGCCAAAGGATAATCCAGCCCCAGCTGCGCCCATTTATCAGCGCCCATCTGGTGAAATGGCAGCACCTCCACCCGCTGCACCATGCCACCCAAGCTGGCCGCATAGTCAGCCAGCCGGGCGATATCGTCCAGATCATCGGTCAGACCGGGCACCAGCACGTAACGCAGCCATATCGGCTTGCCAAGGCGCTTCAGCCGCTGGGCAAAATCCAGCGTCGGCTGCAGCGGCTGGCCGGTAATCAGCTGGTAGCGCTGCGGATCGCTGTGCTTGATATCCAGCAGCACCAGATCCACATCCGCCAACCAGTCGTCACTGACACTTTCATGCAGGAAGCCCTGGGTATCCAGCGCAGTATGCAGGCCAAAGCGCTGTTTGATGGCATGGAACAGCGCGCCAACAAACTCCGGCTGCATCAAGGGCTCTCCACCGGAGATGGTGACGCCGCCGGCAAACTTGAGAAAGCCAGCATAGGGAGCCAACTCGGCCAGCGCCTCATCCAGTGTCAGCTGCCGACCGGCATGCAGCTTCCAGGTGTCGGGGTTATGGCAATACTGACAGCGGAACTGGCAGCCGGACATGAAGAAGACAAAACGCATGCCAGGGCCATCCACGCCGGCACCGCTCTCGGTCGAGTGCACATAACCGGAAAGCTGGCCCTGACTGAATGGAGCCGTAACACTGTGCTGCTGAGACATGATTCATTCCTGACATGAAAAACCCGCCCGGCGACCGTGGTCGGCGAGCGGGCTGACAGCGCGATTACAGGCTGGCGTGGAAGGTGCGATTAATCACATCCAGTTGCTGCTCGCGGGTGAGCTTGACGAAGTTGACTGCGTAACCAGACACACGAATCGTCAGCTGCGGATACAGCTCGGGGTGCTCCATGGCATCCAGCAATGTCTCGCGACGGAAGACATTGACATTGACATGAAAACCACCAGCAGCAGCAAAGCCATCCAGGCAATGCGACAGATTGGCGATGCGATCTTGCGCGGTGTGCCCCAGCGCATCCGGAGTAGCCGATGCCGTCCAACTGATGCCATCGAGCGCTGCGGAGTAAGGCAGCTTGGCCACCGAGGCACCGGCAGCCACGAAACCATGCACATCGCGGCCATTCATCGGATTGGCACCCGGCGCAAACGGCTCACCGGCGCGGCGACCGCACGGGGTATTGCCGGTTTTCTTGCCGTACACCACATTGGAGGTGATGGTCAGCACCGACTGGGTCGGCGTGGCATTCCGGTAGAAACACGGCTGAGCCTTGATCTTGTTCATGAAGGTTTCGGTCAGCCACACTGCCATGCTGTCGACGCGATCATCGTTGTTGCCATAGGCCGGGTAGTCGCCCTCGATGCGATAATCCACCGCCAGGCCGGCTTCGTTGCGGATGACGTGGACACGGGCATGCTTGATGGCGGACATCGAATCCGCCGCCACCGACAGGCCGGCAATGCCGCAGGCCATGGTGCGCAGGATGTCGCGGTCATGCAGCGCCATTTCGATACGCTCGTAAGCGTACTTGTCATGCATGTAGTGAATGCAGTTGAGCGCCTTGACATAGGTCGAGGCCAGCCAGTCCATCATCTTGTCGAACTTGGCCATGACTTCGTCAAAATCCAGCACATCGGCCGTGATGGGCTCAAAGCCGGAGGCCACTACCGCCCCGCTCTTTTCGTCCACGCCACCATTGATGGCATACAGCATGGCCTTGGCCAGATTGGCGCGCGCACCAAAGAACTGCATCTGCTTGCCGATGCGCATGGCCGATACGCAGCAGGCGATACCGTAATCATCGCCCCACAGTGGGCGCATATTGTCATCGTTTTCGTACTGGATCGAGCTGGTATCGATGGAAACCTGAGCACAGAAATCCTTGAAGCCCTGTGGCAGGCTGGTCGACCACAGCACGGTCAGGTTCGGCTCTGGTGCCGGCCCCAGGTTGTACAGGGTATTGAGGAAGCGGAAGCTGTTTTTCGACACCAGGGTACGGCCATCTTCGCCCATGCCGCCGATGGACTCGGTCACCCAGGTCGGATCGCCGGAGAATAGCTGGTCGTATTCCGGGGTGCGCAGGAAGCGCACGATGCGCAACTTGATCACCAGATCATCAATCAGCTCTTGCGCCTGCTCCTCGCTCAGCACACCAGCGGCCAGGTCACGCTCGATATAGATGTCGAGGAAGGTGGCGATACGGCCCAGCGACATGGCCGCGCCATTTTGCTCTTTCACTGCAGCCAGGTAGGCAAAGTAGGTCCACTGCACCGCCTCGCGGGCATTGACCGCCGGACGGCTGATATCATAGCCATACTTGGCCGCCATCTGGCGCAACTCGTCCAGCGCACGGAACTGTTCGGACAACTCTTCACGCTGGCGCAGCACGTCTTCGGTGAACACGGCATCGTCCAGCTCGTGGAACAGCTGCTGGCGCTCCTTGCGCAGAAAATCAGTGCCATACAGCGCTACACGGCGATAGTCACCGATGATGCGGCCGCGGCCATAGGCATCCGGCAGACCGGTAATGATGCCGGACTTGCGTGCCGCCAGAATATCGGGGGTATAGGTGTCGAACACACCCTGATTATGGCTCTTGCGGTATTTGCCCCAGATTTCCTTGATTACCGGGTCCAGCTCGAAGCCATAAGCCGCCAATCCGCTTTCCACCATGCGCAAGCCACCATTGGGCATGATGGCGCGCTTCAGCGGTGCGTCGGTTTGCAGGCCGACAATCAGTTCCAGCGACTGGTCGATATAACCGGCGTCATGCGCGGTGATGGAGGTAGCACGATCAGCCGATACATCCAGCACACCCTTTTCCCGCTCCTGACGCAGCAGCTCACCCAGCACATCCCACAGCTTGCGGGTGCGTTCGCTGGCACCCGCCAGGAAAGTGGCATCGCCGGTAAAGGGCCGATAATTCAGCTGAATGAACAGACGTACATCGACATGGTTTTGCCAGTTGCCGGCAGCAAAGCCCCGCCACGGGTCCGCCTGTACGGCATTGTGAGCAATCGCTTCCATGACTACCTCCTGAATTGAAGTCCGAAACTTGTCCCTACAGAAACAATACTACATTCACTATCGAAAACGGCTTATTGATGTAAATCAAACTCCGCCATGGCAGATCAGCGAAGCCGGACATTCTACCAGCAAGCGTCATCTACCATCTGGCAACACCACACCCGGCAAAGCAATTTTATTTATATTTTTCAACAAGATAAAAAACAAACTCAGTCAACATTCAAGCATTACTGCAGCATGCATCGCAGCAACCGCACCCGTTTATAGCACAAAATATCGTGATAATTACCAGTATCCAACAGGAAGGCACTCATGATTACAAATCAGAAAATGTTCGTTTTCAAACATTGAATTTCACATATCAATCTCAACCACCAAGGCGACCGCCTGCATTGCGTAGTTTTACTACCAAACTCATCAACAAAACCCGACCCGACAACACTTATCCATCCAGCGTCACAACAGACAACCTCCCCTATCCCATGCCAGCAAGGAAAAGCCCACGGCGGGAACCAAGCAGCAGCACAATGCTCTGTAAATGAGTACAGTATCAGGAATAACCATGAACAAATTTCACCTTGCCACCCTGCTCGCCAGCCTGTTCGCGATCAGCGCCTGCACCCAGCAGCAAAACGATGCCGCGCAGCAAGCCGCTTCCGCCGCCATCAGTACCGCCCATGCCAAGCTGGACGAAGCCAGCGCACCGCTGGCAGCACTGCGCCAACAAGCGAGTGCCGCTGCTGGTGAGGCCAAGCAACAGGCCGCCCAGCTGGTGGCCGACAATCCGGCCTTGGGCCTTGCGGTATCTGCCGTGCAACAAGGGATGGGGAAATCGGCCAATGCCGTGCAATGGCCGCAACTGGAAGCAAAAGTGGGCAGTTATCCGGCGGACATCGGCCTGTATCAAAAAGGCGCGGTAGCCGAAGCACTCCGCCGGCTACTGGGTGAGAAGATGCCGGTATTCCTGCAGAACATGCAGGTCAGCAGCCCGCTAGGCAAGGACCAGCTATTGTTTGTCAGCGGTAACAAACCGCATCAGGGGGGAGAGGACATGGCCTATCTGCTGCTTGACCCCGCCAGCAAACAGCTGGAAGTGGGTCTGATCGAACAGGGCAAACTCAGCGTTTACCGCAGTGGCCCACCGCTATACCGTCCGGCAGAAATCAACACCATGCTGGGCAATCTGGCCGGCCAGCGCTAAGTGCCGTGGCCGCTCAGGCGGCCAGCCCGCGCGGCCACAAGCGGCCGGTTTTCTGCATGTACAGGCGATAGGCATTGCCCGCACGCTGCAGCATTTCCCCCTCCTCACGCCGCACGCTGCCCCGATAGCTCAGCAGCAAGGCCAGCATGCCGCTGGCAGCCACCCCGTCCTGCAACAGCAACCACTGAGCCAGCGCAGCCAGCCACAGCGCGGCATACAGCGGATGGCGGATGCGTTGATAAACACCCCCCTGACACTGCGCGGCTCCAGCCGGTTGCAGCAACAGATCGTGCTGGCTGCGCCAGAACAACCAGCAGGCGTAAGCCAGCAACAAACTGCCGGCGGGTGCCGCCAGCGGCGGCAGTTCCAGCGGCCACCAGCGTTGCCAGCCGGTGCCGGCGGCCAGCAAGGGCACAAACAGCATGCCAGCCAGCACTGGCCAGCGCAAAATGCACTGCCCCACCACCATGCAGGTGCGCTGCTGTAATAATGGACGGTAGGCCAGCCGCGTCAGCAGCATGATGACTACTCCGGCAAGCTGAATGATGGACCACAGCATGACACGCCTCCTTACCGTCAGTTAATAACAATGATTATCATTTACAAATACAATCACGGCAAGCCCTATCTCGCCATTGCACACCCCGTCGCGCAGCCAGACATGTCAGAATCGGCAAACAGGCAGCGGCCATGACATCCAGACAATGCGCAGCGCCTGTAATCAGACATGCCCCGGCACCAGTGAAAGGTCATACCATGCCCAAGCTCCGCCTCGCCAGCCTGAGCGCCCTGCTACTGCTTTATCTGTCAGCACAGGCCAGCGCCCAGTGTGCCCGACCACCTGCCGCCGGCATGCAAGCCCTGCCCGGCCTGTGCGCAGAAGTGATTGCCCGTGGCCTGAAAATGCCGCGCGGCCTGACCATCTTGCCCAATGGCAACTTGCTGGTAACGGAGATGGTGCGCTGGGATGCCGCGCAAGGCCGGGTGCTGCAACTTGCCGCCAGCGCAAACGGCTGGCAGCAAAGCGTAGTGGCCAAGGGCTTTGACCGCCCGCACGGGGTAGTACAGGGGCCGGATGGCAAGATCTATGTCGGCGAAGTGGGCCGCATCGTCCGCTTCACAGTCGAGCGGCCGGATGAGCGCGAAACCGTTGCCACCCTGCCACTGCGCCAGCGCCACCCGCTCACCACCTTTGCCCTGGCCGGCAATGGCGATCTGTACGTCAATATTGGTAGTTCATCGGACAATTGCGAAAGCGCCAGCCCGGCCGAACAGGCGGCGCAGCGCTGCCCGGAAAGTGAGCAGGACCAAGCCGGCGTCGTCTGGCGTTATCACCTGGACAAAGACGGCAAGGTCAGCGATCTGGGCGTCTTTGCCAGAGGCCTGCGCAACAGCATGGCCTTGGGTGTGCATCCGGCCAGTGGCATTGTCTTGCAAGCTGAAAACAGCCGCGACGCCATTCAGCTGAAACTACAACTGCCCAATGACAACGAATTGCCACACGACGAGCTGAATCTGCTGCAGGCCGGCAAGCACTATGGCTGGCCCTTCTGCTACGACAAGCAGGTGGCCGCGCCGGAGTTTCCCAGCTACAACTGCCGCACTACGCAGCCACCCTATTTGTTGCTGCCCGCCCATGCCGCGCCACTGGGGCTGACATGGTGGCTATCGCCGCAGGCCCCGCCGCGTTTTGCCGGCTGGCTGATTGTCGGCTTTCATGGCTACCGCCAGCACGGCCACCGGTTGATGGCTTATCCGGTAGACAAGCAAGGCCTGCCCAAGGGCAAGCCACTGGAGCTGATCAGCAACTGGAAGGACAGCAAAGGCCCGGGCGGGCCGGTCGAAATGCGTGCCGGGGACGATGGAGCGCTCTATCTGACCGATGACCGGCACGGCCAGGTCATCCGCCTGTATGCCGCGCAGTAAACAAGCAGCGCATGAAATTGCCGGGCCAGCGGCTTCCCGCACCGCACCAAAGCCCCTATCATCAATCCATCACGTTTTTGCAGGCCGGCCATGACCCAGACTCAGCAGCAGCAATGGACAGCCTTGCTGTCCACCCAGCGTTTCAAGGTAGTACAGGGTGAAATCAGGCCAACCCACACCCCCGCCACCGACGAAGGCAGCGCCGGCCTGCGCAGCGATTTTCACATCGACCACGACCGGGTGGTATTTTCCAGCGCCTTTCGCCGGCTGGGCCGCAAAACCCAGGTCCACCCGCTGGCACAGAACGACCACACCCATAACCGCCTGACCCACAGCGTGGAAGTGGCCAGCGTGGGACGCAGCCTGGGCAACCGCGTGGGGGTGATGATGCAGCATGCCGGCGTGATGCCTGCCGGTTATGGTCCATTCGACATTGGCGCGGTGGTGCAAGTAGCCTGCCTCGCGCACGATATCGGCAACCCGCCCTTCGGCCATACCGGCGAAGACGCACTGCGCGACTGGTTCCGCGACAGTCGCAATGCCCACTTCCTGCAGACGCTGGATGCCGCCCAGCAGCGCGATGTGCAGACCTACGAAGGCAATGCCCACGGCCTGCGCATGCTGGCTACGCTGGAAATGTACAGCCACGAGGGCGGCATGCGGCTGACTGCGGCCGCACTGGGTGCCCTGATCAAGTATCCGTGGACAGCGGATGCCCCCAAGGCACTGGCGCGTGACAAGTTCAACATCTACCGCACCGAACTGCCCTACTTCGAGCGCATCGCCGAAGAACTACGCCTGCCGCGCAAGGGCCCGCTGGAATGGGGCCGCCATCCGCTGTCCTACCTGATGGAGGCGGCCGACGACATCTGCTATGCCATTCTCGATCTGGAAGACGCCGTGGAAATCGGCATTCTGGACGTACACGAATTCGAGCGCCTGTTTGCCCGCTTCACCGAATACGAGCGGGTATGGGACATCCACGACGTCAAGCAGAAATGCGCCACCCTGCGCGGCATCGCCATCGGGCGCTGCGTGGCGGAAGTGGCCCAAAAATTCATGCTGCATCACAACTCGCTGCTGGCTGGTGAATTCCCCGCCAAAGACCTGATCAACCTGACCGACTCCGAGGTGCAGGAAGCGCTGATCCAGGCCAAGGAGCTGGCCAGCAACAAGGTCTACCGCCACCGCACCAAGCTGGTGACCGAGCTGGCCTCCTACCCCTGCATGGCCACCATACTGGATGTGCTGGTCCCCGCCGTGCATGCCTACATCAACAAGGGGGCCGAGCAGCTCTCGCCGCGCCAGCACCTGGCGATGGGCTTGCTGGAACAGCACATCAAGCCGGATGACAACCTGTACCAGGCCTATATGAAGGTACTGGACTTCGTCGGCGGCATGACGGACAACTACGCCGCCAATCTGGCGCGGGAAATCTCCGGCGTCGGCATCCTGTGACACACCACAATCCGCCAGCGAGCCCACCCATGCCCCTGACCCGCTTCTGCCTGATTCGCCACGGCGAAACCGACTGGAACCGCGAACGCCGCCTGCAAGGCCACCTCGACATTCCGCTCAACCAGCAAGGCATGGCCCAGGCCGAAAAGCTGGCTGCCGCCTTGCAGCATCAGCAACTGCAGTTTGCCGCCCTGCATGTCAGCGAGCTGACCCGCGCCCGCCAGACCGCCGCCGCCATCAGCCGGCAACTGGCGCTACCGCCGCACACCCATGCTGCCCTCAAGGAGCGGCATTACGGCGCATTCCAGGGCCGTACCTTCGATGAAGCGCGCGAACATATCCCGCACGTTTACCGGCTGCATCAGGAGCGTGACCTGCATTTCGACCTGCAAGGCGGTGAAAGCCTGCACACCTTCCAGCAGCGCATCATGCAGTGCATGCAGCAGTTGGCAGAGCAATATGTAGGGCAACAGATCCTGGTGGTCAGCCATGGCGGCGTGCTGGAAATGGTTTACCGCACCGCCAGCGGCAAAGGCCTGAGTGGCGCGCGCGACTTCCCCATTCCCAATGCCGCGCTGAACTGGGTCAGCTACCAGGACGGCAACTGGCACATTGAAAAATGGGCTGATCAGGCACATCTGGATAACAGCCTGGATGAAGTCTGAAGCAGACCAGCGACAGATTCGCCAGCACGCCACGACAGACTGACGCCACCCCGCCAAAGGAAATACCATGAGCACGCCCAAACAGCACAACGACGCCGAGTGGCGCGCCCGCCTCAGCCCCGAGCAATACCGCGTCGCCCGCCAGGGCGGGACCGAACGCCCTTTCAGCGGTGAACACTACCAGCGCACCGAGCACGGCGACTATCACTGCATCTGCTGTGGCAGTCTGTTATTCCACTCAGACAGTAAATTTGACGCTGGCTGCGGCTGGCCCAGCTTCTGGGAAGAAGCCGCTGGCGACCGCATTACCCGTTTGCGCGATACCTCGCACGGCATGATTCGCGTGGAAGTACGCTGCGCGCAGTGCGATGCACATCTGGGCCATGTATTCCCCGACGGCCCGGAACCCACCGGCGAACGCTACTGCATCAATTCGGTATGCCTGAGCTTTACCCCCAAGCCATGAATGCAGGAACTGGGCTGCCGGGCTTGGCACATCAACGCCAGGCGGTAGCCCATGCCACGGGCTAGTCTCAGACCAGCCGTTCGTGAAAGTCCGCCTCGCCCTGCCGCCAATAGGCGGCCACTCGTACACCTTCGCGTGGCAGGGCTTTTTCTTCCAGCAGAATGTTTCTCACCTGACGCATCAGCCCACCCTCGCCGGCGCACCAGGCAAAGCCATTGCCAGCAGGCGCTTGCCAGTGGCGCAGGGCGGCCAGCAAAGCAGCTGGGTCTGTCACTTGCTGCAGCTGCCATTCTTGCTGGCGCGGCACGGACCAAGCTGCCAGCCCGGACGGGCGCAGCAGCAAGACATCGGCACGGGCGGATGCCGGCAGCTCGGACAAGCGGCGGCGAATGGCCGGCAAGGCGGAATCGTCGCCCAGCAGCAGGTGCCAGTCTTGCTGCTGGGGAATGATCATCGAGCCCTTGGGGCCAGCGATCATGGCACTCATGCCCACGACAGCCTGTGCCGCCCAAGTGGCGGCTGCACCATCGCCATGCAGGGCGAACTCCAGCACCAGTACACCCTGCGCCGCATCCCAGTGGCTGGGGGTGTAATCGCGCAGTATGGTTTCGCCCTGCGCATTGCTGAAGATGAACTTGATGTGGTCATCAAAAGACTGGGACTGGAAACCGGCCAGGTCCTCCCCGCTAAAGCGGATACGGGCAAAGCCGTCGCCAGGGCGCTCGACCTTGCTCACCGTTACCTTGCGCTTGATCAGTTCATATCTGACCCGTTCAATGCGGTGTTGCGGCAAAATGCTAGACATAGTCACTCCAATTAATTGACAATATCACCTAATATGCAAAATAAAGTTGACCTTGTCAACCAAGTTGACGACACCGCCGAGCAGATTTTCGAATCCATTCACACGCTGATGCATCAATATCGCGCGCTCCAGTTTGCTGCCATTCGTGCAGACGAGCTGGGCCTGACGCATATGGAAGGCAAGGTGCTGGGTTATTTCTCCCGTCATCCGGGAGCCAGCCAGAGTGACCTGGCCCTGCACTCGGGCCGTGACAAGGCGCAGCTCACCCGGCTGATTGCCCGCCTGAAGGAAGCCGGACTACTGCAAGCCCATGCCGACGAGCGCGACCGCCGCACGGTACGCCTGACGCTGACGGCAGACGGCCAGGCACTGCACAGCACCTTGCGCCAGCAGGGTCGCCAACTGGCAGCCAAGGCCATGGACGGCATCAGTCCACAGCAACGCAGCGAGCTGTTGCAGTTATTGCAACAGGTCAAAAGCAATCTCGACCAGCCCGACTAGCCACTCCCCCTCTGCGACGGTGGCCAAGCGGCTGCCGATAGCCCCGCCAGACAAGGCCTGGCGGTGGCCGGCTGGCTGTCCAGCCCTCTTCCCCGACCCATTCGCCTATTTGATGATTTTTGTTTTAAATAAATCAACTATTGCCAGTATTGATTTTCAAGCGCGCCACTTCTACACTGCAAGCACAATTACTTACAAATGAATGGCTTTATTTTAAATCACATTTTGCGATTCAAAATAGGCCACCCCGGATGAGTGCAGGAGGTGTGTGATGAAGAAAATTATTGGCGTGATGATTGCCCTGGCCTGCCTGCAAGCAAATGTTGCCAGTGCCGACAACGGCGGCCGTATCGATTTTTCCGGGCAGATCACCAAGAGCACCTGCGCCATTCCTGCTGCCACCCTCATGGCTTATGCCAGCCAGCCACGCCTGTATCAGGCAGCTCGCCAGCAAGCTTCCGGCCCGTCCTGCTCCGGCATGGACAACACCCAGTCGCTGACCCTGAGCAAAGTGCAAGGCACGGCAACGGGTAGTGGCATCGTCAATATCGTCTACAACTGAAACCGCCCTGCCCGGCGGCGGTCCGCCAGAATGCAAAAAACCAGCAGCCTGATTTCAGCTGCTGGTTTTTTCATATTGCACGGCCCGGCAAGAGCGCCGGCCTGCGCGCTATTGATACAACATGGTGACGCTGACAATGGACTGTACTGTCCCGGGCACCATGGTTGCCGTCCGGTAGTACTCAACATAAACCGGCAGTTGCGCCATCTGCGATTGCACATTCACCACCCGGGTATTGTTGGTGGAGTTGGCACCGATATTCAGCCCATCACCAGCCGATGCCATATTGACCGCCACCCCTTTCGCCGTACCGTTATTGGCAAACTCGGTGCCAATATTGCTGTCGGGCGTACCGGAAAAATTGAAGGTGGCAGTACGCACGCCAGTCGAACAATTACTGGCGGTAATGGTGAAATAGGTCCGGCCAAAGGTGCTGCCCACGCCGGGGAAGTTGAAGGTCGAGGCATTGGGCAGGGTGATGCTGCGGTTGACATCAGCAGCGCTCAGCGCGCAGGTCCCACCCGGAGTAAAGGTGACACTGCCGTTCAGCAACTGATTAAAATTAATCGGCACATTATTCAGACCGCCCTTGCCATCCAGCTGGAATACCGGGTAGCTATTGATGTTGACCACACCGCTGCTGGGTGAATTGGACGACTTCAATATCACGATGGAGTACTGCAGATTGCTGGTGACCTGCCCGCCACTGGGTATGTAAATACCGGTATTGATGGCGCCACTGGTCTGGGTATAGGTGACGCCATTGAAAATGATGCCGATCTGCACGCCTGCCGCCAGCGTCTGGTTTGTCGGGTTGACCCAGAAATAGACGTTCTCTCCCACACTCTGCGAGCAGTACACCGAGATGCTTTGCAGCGGAGACTGCCAGATGACCGTTCCGGTGGCTGCAGTCGAGGAGATATACACATTATTCGGCAGCGTCAATGTGCTGCTCAGCGGCCCACCGGACTGGTTCAACCAGCAACCCAGCGCGTGGCTGGCATTGGGCAGCAATAACAGCAGCAAACCCAGAGCCGCGAATGTCTGTTGCAGGTACTTGCGCATATTCATAACCATTTCAGTAAAGGACGGATCGCCGTATGCCATGCCTCAAGGCTGGCTGCCCGATCCGTCGGGTGACTACTGGCATACCGCTTCTGTCTGCAGATAGCCCTTGTTCTTGCGGACGCCGGCGTCTTGCACCGGACTGGTGTAGCTGAAGCTGCACTGCTGTCGGGCCTGTGCGCCCCAGCTCACGCGCAGGGCCTTGCCTTCCTGACCACGCAGGAAGGTGCGACCACCCTGCCCCACCATGGCCAGCTCGGTACCGTCGGCCTGCTGCACGCTGGCGCCCACCGGCAGATTGTCGCCATTGCTCTGCCGCAAACGGACAATCATCGGCTTGCCCTGCTGGGTGGGGAATTTCACCATGGCGATGGCACCGGAGCGCGGTGCCAGCTTGCTGGAGGTTTCCTGCAATTCCACGTCTTCACTCATGCCCTTGGGGTCGAGCGTGATGTCGTTTTGCCGATACGGCATCAGGTTGGTGACCACGGCATAGCCCTTGCGGTTAACCTGCACGCCATTGACGTTATTGACCATGGCACCTTCCGCGCCAGGCGCTTCGATCACCGCGATGGATTCGCCCAGTGACTGCGCTGCCGTCACCCCACCGGGGTGGAACACCAGCGCACCGCTCACCCCCAGCGATTGCTGTGAGGTGTTGCCCATGCTGCTGGCCCCTGCCGAGAAGGTAGCGACCGAGGTGGCATATTGCAGATTGCCACCACCGCCGGTGCTGCTGTCCTTGCCGTTGAACTGGTTGGCGCTGGCATAGGCGTTGTAGCTGATATTGCGCATTTCGCCGGCCGAGCCGCTCAGCGACAGCTGCTCGCTGCCATTGTGTTTGCTGTCGCGGGTGAGGCTGGCGGTGAGCAAGGGTGAAGTGGGCTGCTTGCCCAGCGGAATCGATACGCTGAGCATGTACTGGGTGGTGTTGTTGTTCTGCGAGTCCTTGCTGCGACCAGCCGACACGCTGAAGCTGCCCCATTTGTAGCTATTGGAATAGCCGGCCTGGTAAAGCAGGTCACGCCCGGGCTGGTTCCAGTAATCCTGAGTGGAACCGCTGACGAACACATGGCCCCAGCCCTCGGCCAACGGCTGGTCGACATTGAGCTGGAACTTGTTGCGCGTGCGGTAGACCACGCTGCTCTGATTGATCAGCGCGGCGTAGCTGTTGAACTCCAGATAGCCCTCGGTCGAATAGCGGTAAGCCGCCACGGTGAAGTTGGTGCGGGTGGCTTCCAGCAGCTTGCTATAAGTGACACGGTAACTCTGACCGGTCAGCTGCGAACCCAGGCCTGCCGCAGCGGGCAGATCGCGCGCCTGCGACTGGGTGACATCGGTGGCCAGCGCACCAAACGGCGTATTCAGCGCCACGCCCAGCATGCCGGCCTGATAGTGCTCGGCGGCAATCACCCCACCATAGACGGTGACGGTATTATTCAAGCCGCGCTGGTAGGTGGCCTGGATAAATTTTGGCTGGGTATTAAGGCTTGCATCACGCAGCTGACCTGCCGTGATGCTGTAGCGCGACTGACTGGCACGCAGCAACTGCGGCACCGCGGCATACGGCACCACAAACTGGCGGGTGCGGCCATCGGCCTCGGTCACTGTCACATTCAGGTCACCTGCATAGCCGGTGTTATACAAGTCGTTGATCTGGAACTCACCAGGCGGCACGGTGTTTTCATAGATCAGATTGCCGTTCTGGCGAATGGATACGCGGGCATTGCTCTCGGCCACGCCGCGCACCACCGGCGCATAGCCCTGCATCGACTCCGGCAGCATGCGGTCGTCGGAGTTGATCTGTACCCCGCGAAACCCCACCGAGCTGAACAGATCGGACGGCGTAAAGCTGTCGCCCACGGTCAACACCGATTGCCATGCCGTCAGGTCATGCTGGGCATAGGCAGAAATACTCTGGTAATGGCGTCCGTCGCCAGACTGGTTCTGGTAGCTCTGCTGCGTCAGCGCCGCATTATGGCGCAGCCGCCACTCGCCGATATTCAGCCCGGCATTGCTGCCCAGATAGTACTGGGTGGTCTTGCCGGCGCTGCCGTTGTCATAGCGATAGGCATTGGCGTTGTAATTGATGAAGCCGGCAAAGGGTGCACCGGCATCCCAGTATTGCGGGTCCACATAACCACGCGCATGGCTGTGGACATACAGCTGGGGAATGCTGACATCCAGCTTCAGATCGGAAGCATTGAAGCTGCTGCTTGCCCCCGGCACGATGGCACCGATCTCATGGCAGCGGCTTGCGTCTTGCCGGGTCAGGGCGTCGCTGTCTTGCAGACGGCTGAAGTCCACACCCATTTCATCCAGCATGGTGCGGTTAAAACAGGCCACCACCTTGTGATCATCCCGCTCGCGCAGCACGACATCGCGCCGTCCCAGCCAGCCCATATTGACGAACACATCGGCACGATAAGTCCCCGGCAGTGCCGCACCATTGCCGCTGAAGCGCGACAGATCCAGCGGCTTGCCATCCGGAGTCTGCCCCAGAAAGGCGGGATTGAACTGCACATCGTTCAATGCCACGGTGCCGTCCGCCGGATTGGTATCGGCCGCCCAGGCTGCCCCCGGACTGAACACGGCGATCAGCATCAGGCTCAATGGTTTGGGTATCCAGCAGGCCGATGCCTGTCGGCTAGGATTTTTTATCATGGCAGCACGCTATCTGGCATGAACCCGGCCGGCACAAACGACATGCGTCGCGGCGGCCCGGTCCTGATTGATCAAGGTTTCAGCTGCAGGCTGTGCGCCACCGGAGCACCAAAATCATTGATGCTTTCGTAGAGCAGCGCGGCCTCGCCGGTGGGGCGCGCAGTCAGCCCCTTCAGCTTGAAATCGGCACTGCCACCGGGTGCGACCATGCCACCCTCGCTGCGGTATTCATGACCACCCAGCTGGATGGCACTGAAATTGAGCGAGACATGAAAGGCACTGGCATTGCTGGCGCGCAAGGCGTAGCCAAGCTTTCCCCCCAGGGAAACCAGCTGCCAGCTGAGTTTGTCTGCCGCATCATCCGGATTGCCGGCCAGGCCGGCCGGGCGATAGAACAGCTTGAGGCGGGAGCGGAAGGCCACCTGCACATAGTTGTGCTGCTCATTGCTGGCCTTGGGCAGGGGCGGAATATCCAGGATATTCAGCCAGAACACCGACTCGCGGTCTTGTGGCACGCTATCACCGGTAAAGGTCAGGCGCACCGTTTGCGCCTTGGCCGGGTCCACCCGGAAAATCGGCGGCATGATCAGGAAGGGCGCATCGGCCGTGGTGGGTTCGGACTTTTCATTGCCACGATCTGCCCATGCCTGTACCAGCGCCGGGTCATGGCCAACATTGTCCATCTTGATGGTGACTTCGCGATCATCTGACTTGTAGATGATGCGTGTACCGGTAATCACCACATTGGCCTGCGCGGCGGATGCCAGCAACATGGCCATGCTGATGAATACGACTGCCCCGAGTTTTGCTATTTTTTTCATTCTGCACCTGCCTCAACGATTGCCCTGGCGATCCGGGGAGGCATTCCCCAGACCACCGGGCGGGTGCTGCTTAGTTGTAAATCATCGAGTACTGAACACTGGTATTCACCGTACCCGCGGTGGATGCGCCACCGGTGGCGATGTACTGGGCGTAGTAGTTCATGGTGCCGGTCTTGTTCGGCGAACTGCCGGACAGGGTGACGGTTTGCGAGTTGGCGCTGGTGGCGACATTGATCGGCTGGAAGGTATTGTTCAGCAGCTGAACTTCCACATTGGTGGCCATGCCGGAACCGCTGGCATTGAACAGGTTGCCCGTGCTCTGGTCCACCGTGGCACCCAGTTCGAAATGGGTCTGGGCACTGGTGCCGTTACAGTTGCTCAGGTTCAGCGCAAACGGGGTGACACCGGCAACCTGGCCGGCAGTAGCCAGCGCAGAGGTGGACACCGTCGGCAGGGTCACGGTGACGTTGCTGCCACTGGTGCCGGTGATGGTGCAGGTATTGGCCGTGATCTTGCCGTTGATGGTAATGGTGCCATCCGCTGCCAGCGCGCCAGCAGAGTAAATGCCCAACCCGATTACCAAGACAGAAACAATCTTTTTCATTTTCTAAAACTCCATCGCATTAACAGGGCAGCACACTGCCCCAGACAGAACGCCAGCCTGGCGCCCTTCCCCGCAAGCTTCCACCGCCACTGCGCAAGACGCAGTCAGCCAGAACACTCGCAAACCACCCGCAACAGCCTTGCCACCCGCTTCAGCACCATGACATTGGTGTCGAGCGCATTAGATATTAAATGTTTAAGCTGTTGTTATTTACAATTGTAAACTCAGCATCTTCATGTTGAAAAGAATTTTCTTGAAAGTGTTGTAATTTTCCCTGTCAAATATGACAAAAGCTAGATTGCACGGGGGTGCTGCAAGCAGAGCCACCATTTCAAGCCGCTGATTTTTAATCAAATCATTCAGTTGCCTGCCAGCGAGGACACACAGCCACAACCGCAGCCGCAGCCGCTGCTTTTTGTGGCGTGGCGAGTCAGCAGCCGTGCGTTTGTACATTTGGCAGGAAGCAAGACAAGGAAAATGCATGCAGAGGCGCTGATGAAAACCAGGAAATGAACCGAAATGCAGTGCCTGACAAAATGCGAACACTTAAGGAGGCTTGCCTTGCCAGGAGCCACTGCCGGCCGCCCGTGGGCAGCCCGAGGCTGGAGGTGCCAGACAAGCAGCACCCGCGCCATGCCCGGGGCGTGCGCCAGGGCGGCCATTTTGCGCAGGGCATGAAGTTGGCGTATCCTGACGGCCATTGATGGTGCCGGCAACGCCGGTGAAAAGGGAATGCAGTGCAATGCTGCAACTGCCCCCGCAACTGTAATCGGTTAGGTTTTGCGCATCATGTCACTGGCTGTCTTGGCTGCATCCACCAGCAAGACACCAAGCCGGGAAGACGCGCAACGCTGCTGGAGCCGGAAGTCAGGAGACCTGCCATCATCGTCTGTGAGCGCGCTTGTCATGCAGCCGGGGGGCTGTATAGAGAGTCCGCGCCACTTTCACTGTGGGTCATCCTCATGCACATCATGGAAGGCTATTTGCCGGCCAAGCACTGTCTTGCCTGGTATTCCGTTTCTGCTCCTTTCTTTGCCGGCGGTGTCTGGCACATACGCAAAATCCTGTCGGAACGTCCGCAAGCCAGAATGAATCTGGCCGCTGCCGGCGCCTTTGCCTTTGTCTTGTCTGCCCTGAAAATGCCCAGCGTGACCGGCTCCTGCTCGCACCCCACCGGTACCGGTTTTGGCGCGGTGGTATTCGGGCCGGCGGTGATGGCGGTGCTGGGGGCCATGGTCTTGCTGTTCCAGGCCTTGCTGCTCGCCCATGGCGGCCTGACCACGCTCGGGGCCAACCTGTTCTCCATGGCCATCGTCGGCCCCTGGGTCAGCTATGGCTTGTGGAAGCTGGGGCAGCGCCTTGGCTTGTCGGTGGCGGTGTCGATGTTTCTTGCCGCTGCGCTGGGGGATCTGGCCACATATATCACCACCTCCATCCAGCTGGCACTCGCCTATCCGGACCCGGTGGGTGGCTTCATGACTGCCGCCATCAAGTTCGGTGGCATTTTTGCGCTGACGCAAGTGCCATTGGCCATTGCCGAGGGCATGCTGACGGTGGTGGTGATGGATGCGCTGGCCGGCAAGGTAGCCGATATCAGAAAAGTCAGCATTCTTGCCGGGGAGACACGCTAATGGCCAAGTCATCCCGTAGCAAATGGCTGCTGTTGGGCACGGTCGCACTGCTGGTGCTGCCGCTCTTGCTGGTCGAAGGCAAATTTGCCGGCTCGGACGATCAGGCCACCGCCGCCATTACCCACGCCAAGCCAGGCTACCAGCCCTGGTTCTCCCCCATCTGGGAGCCGCCAAGCGGCGAAGTGGAAAGCCTGCTGTTTGCCTTGCAGGCCGCCATTGGCGCTGGCGTCATCGGCTACGTCATCGGCAAACGCCAGGGACTGGCCGCCCGCGATGAAGCTGAGCATTGATCACTATGCGCATCTGAGTCGCTGGCGGGAAAGGCCGGTGCTGGAAAAGGCCCTGCTGGCTATCGGCATGTTGCTGCTGGCCATCAGCCTGCCACCCTGGCCGGCCGCCCCTTGCATCATCGCCAGCGTACTGAGCGTGACGCTGCTGGGTGCAAGAGTGCCGTTGCGACTCTGGTTGCGCTATGCCCTGATACCCGCCGGCTTCCTGCTGACCGCCGGGCTGAGCATGCTGTTTGATGTCAGCCGCCACGGCCTGAGCTTGTCCCCAGCGGCGCTGCCAACGGTATGCGGCCTGCTGCTCAGATCTTTCGCCGGAATCTGCTGCCTGCTGCTGCTTGCCCTGACCACCCCGGTCACCGATATCCTGGCCAGCCTGCGCAAAATCGGCCTGCCGCGCGAGATTGCCGAAATCAGCCTGATCATGTACCGGCTGGTTTTCCTGCTGCTGGACACCGCCAGCGCCATGCATACGGCACAGGCCGCGCGACTGGGACAAAGCAATCGCAAGCAACAGCTGCGCTCGCTCGGCCTGCTACTGGCCAATCTGTTTCCACGCGCCATGGATCGGGCCGGCAGGATGGAAAACGGCCTGGCCGCCCGCGGCTGGAACGGCGAATTCAACGTCCTGCGGCGCACGCAGCCGCTATCCCTGACACGCCTGACATGGACCAGCCTGTTACTGGGTAGCGTAGTGCTGGTCGGAACCCTTTTTTCATGAACACCATTCTCAGTGTCCAGCAGCTTGGCTATACCTTTCCTGGCAATGTCATTGCGCTGTCAGGCATCAATCTTTCCATTCAACGGGGCCGCTGCCTGGCCTTGCTCGGGCCAAACGGCTCGGGCAAGAGCACTTTTTTGCAGCATCTGAATGGAACCTTGCGGCCGGATCATGGCAGCGTGTTGCTGGAGCAGGAGGCCGTGACCTACTCGCGCCAGGGGCTTAACCGGCTGCGCAGCAAGGTGGGCCTGGTCTTGCAGGATGCCGATGACCAGCTGTTTGCGGCCTCGGTATTTGAAGACATCTCGTTCGGGCCATTAAACCAGGGGCTGGAGGCCGCCGCCGCACAACAAAGAGTAGAGGAAGCAATACGGGCCATGGGCCTGGCCGGGCTGGAAAACCGCCCGCCGCACATGCTCTCCGGCGGACAAAAGAAACGGGTCGCCATTGCCGGCGCATTGGCCATGGCCCCGGAGGTGCTGCTACTGGATGAACCCACCGCCGGGCTGGATCACGAAGGCATTGCCCAGCTGATTGAAATCCTGCAAACCCTGATGCAACAAGGCATCACCATCGTGTTTTCCACCCACGATGTCGATCTGGCCTGCGGGCTGGCGGATGATATCGCCCTGTTTGCTGCCGGGCGGGTCATCGGCTTTGGCGAGCGCCGCCAGATCTTGCTGGACAAGGACATGCTATTGGCCGCCAAACTCAGCCCCTCCCTACTGCTGCAAATGGTGGTCTTTGCACAGGACAAGGGCCTGCTGGCCGCCGATGCCGTCATGCCGCGCACTGCTGGCGACATCATGGCGTTGGTCGGGCAGTGGCAGCACGAATCTCATCAAACAAACCTGGCCGACTGAAGAGGTGGCACGCATTGAGCCGCCAGGTTTAAGCCTGCCACCGCCATGGCCGGCGGCTTTCCTTGTCAAAAGCTGTTCATAGCCTGCTGCGCTGCGGTGATACCGTGTTAAAAGCGCCTGCGGAATGCTCATTGACTCCAGGCAAACTCCGCGTCCTTAGTCGTTCTCGCCTTGTCTCACTCTCGCTCGCGACACTCGGCACAGGCTTTCACATCCGGCCGGCCGGGGTAAACACGAGTGGCCCTGCCCTGCCAGCAGGCTGACTTCAAAACGGTGGATGGCTGCCCGGCTATGCCTACCTGCAAATGGGCATTGCATTTATATCGTATTGCGATATATTTAAATGACAGCACTGCTGTTTACCAAGGAGACTGTCATGAGCCCGCTTAGCCCCCTGCGCATGCTGTGGTCGTCAGGCCATAGCTGGGACACCCTGTCCCAATCCCATTCCTCGGTTTCGGCCAGTTTTTATCGCATCGTCCTACCCGGCTCGCTGCTGGGTACGGCCATGCTGCTGTTTGCCGCCAGTTACCATGGCAATGTCTATGCCCCAGAAGTTTCCTTCACCCACTGGCTGGTGGTAAGCCTGTTATTCATGGTCACCAATTGGCTGGCCGTGCCGCTGATGGCCTGGGTCATCCGCCAGTCGGTGCATGCGCCCTCGCGCCCGGCATTTGCCGACTGCTATCGCCTGGCCGCCATTGCACCTGTGCCCATCTGGCTCTCCACACTGACCCTGCTGCTGCCGCTGCCCCTGTTCAATATGGCCTGCGGCGTGATCGGCCTGCTGGCATCGGGCATGCTGCTCTATCACGGACTGGATGCCTTGTTTGAACATGACGACTCAGTCAGCACCCAGTCCATGGCCTACACGGTGTTTTCCGTGGGTGCACTGGTGTGGCTGTTCGTGGTGGCCTTGCTGATGACGCCGCTGCTGTAGGCCAGCGGGCAGCAGCTTGCCGGCGGACCGGATATGTTAAGGTAGCGCATTACCATTGCCCTGCCCGCCCATGTCCAGCCCGCTTTGCAAACAGGATTTTGAATATCTGGCCGATTTTCGCTACCGCTTGCGCCAGTTCTTGCGTTTCAGCGAGGAGCTGGCGCAAAGCCATGGCATCACGCCATTGCAATACCAGCTGCTGTTGCAGGTTCAGGGTTATCCAGAGCGCGACTGGGCCACGGTGGCCGAGTTGGCCGAAAGGCTGCAATCGCACCATCACAGCGTGGTGGGATTGATCAATCGCTGCGAGACGCAGCAACTGGTACGCAAATCCCCCGGCCGAAACGATGGCCGTCAGGTGGAAATCAGTTTGCTGCCCAAGGGGCTGGAACTGGTGGAAAAACTGGCCCAGGCCCATCGCGATGAATTGCTGATGCTCAAGGATCTGGCAGACAGCCCATCGACGGATTTGCTACTGAATATCCAGCAAGCACTCAAGACCGGACAGTAATCAGGCCATTCATTTACATCGCAATGCGATATTATAGCCACCCCCCCCCATCCTGGCTGCGACCGTGCCTGACTTCATGAAGCAACTTCTTCACTACTTGCAGGGCTTTGTTCCCCCCACCCTGGGCGCTGGACGCCGCGAACGTCTCTATGGCTGTATTGGCGCCGGCCTGGGCCTGCAAGTGACCGCGCTGTTGAGTCACCTGATGCTGGGCCAGATCAATCCGTGGTTCATTGCGCCCATGGGGGCATCTGCCGTCTTGCTGTTTGCCGTGCCGTTCAGTCCCCTGGCCCAGCCCTGGTCCATCATCGGCGGCAATATGCTGTCTGCGGCCATTGGCGTCAGTTGTGCCCGCTACATTGGCGACCCGGTGCTGGCAGCCAGCATGGCCGCTGCGCTGGCCATTGCCGCCATGTTCCAGCTGCGCTGCCTGCACCCGCCTGGCGGTGCAGTCGCCATGACCGCCGTACTGGGCGGGCCGGCCATCAGCGCGCTGGGTTACCAGTTTGTGTTGTGGCCAGTGGCGGTCAACTCTGCCCTCATGCTGGGCATGGCCTTGCTGTTCAACAATGCCTTGCGCCGTGGCTATCCGCACCGTCCGCAGCCGGCGAGCAACGCGCACCACACGGCCGACCCCCTGCCCAGCCAGCGCCGTGCCATCAGCCAGCAGGATTTGCACCAGGCGCTGGCAGCGCATGGCGAAGTACTGGATATCAGTGAGGAAGATTTGCTCGCCATTTTGACGGCGGCAGAAGAACAGGCGCAGCAGCGCCGGCTGGGTGGCATTCATTGCGCCGACATCATGTCACGCGATGTGGTGAGCATAGGTGCACAGGCCAGCCTGCAAGAGGCCTGGGACAAGCTGGCGCATCACAAGATCAAGGCGCTGCCGGTCATCAGCCCCATGCAAACGCTGGTGGGCATTGTGTCACTGCATGATTTTTTCCTGCCGCGCCATGGGCAGGCAGCGCATCTGCCGGGCAGCACCGGCTGGGAAAGCAGTACGGTGGCCGACATCATGACCAGCCCGGTACGCCATGTTGCAGCCCTGCAGCCCATCACCGCCTTGAGCCAGGCTTTTTCCGATGGCGGCCTGCATCACATGCCGGTGGTGGATGCCGATGGCAAGCTGTGCGGCATCATCACCCAGTCCGACCTGATTGCCATTCTGCTGAAAAACTGACTCAGTCCGCCGAGCCCTGCAGGCGGTCGGCGTCCAGCAGCACGATTTCACGGCCATTGACTTCAATCAGCCCGCCCTCGCTCAGCTGGTGCAGCATGCGCGAGAAGGTTTCCGGCGTCAGGTTGAGGCGGGAGGCAATCAGGTTCTTGTTCACCGGCAGCGTCACTACCGGCAGTGGCCCGCGCTGCGGATCGACATTTTGCAGCAGATAGCCGGTCACCCGTTGCAATGAGTTTTCGATGGAATAGCGCTCCACATCGCGTACCAGACCATGCAGGCGCATGGCCAGGCCGGCCAGCAAGCGGCGGGCAAACGCGGCATCGCGTTCAATCGCCTGATAAATGGCTTCTGCTTCCACCTTCAGCAAAAAGCCGTCTTCCAGAAACTGTGCCATGACCGGACAGGGCCGCCCCAGAAACATCACCGCCTCGGCAAAGCTCTGCCCCGGATGAATGATTTCCATCACCTTTTCGCTGCCCTGCGCCGAGGAAAGGGCCAGCTTGACCCGGCCATACACCACCAGAAACATGCCATCGCAGGGGTCGCCCTTCTGGAACACGACCTGCCCCTTTCCCCCGCGTACTTCGTGGGTGAAAGGCACCAGCGCCTGGATCTGCGCTTCCGACAGTTCCTGAAACAAGGGCTGGTGACGCAAAAAAGAAGGGATATCAACTGTAGCCATGGTCATTTCCGTATGCCAAACCGGGTGGATAACAAGCGGCGCCATCTCCAGCCGGCCGATACCGCCCACGCTGGCGACTATAGGCCACTGGCCTTAAAGCCACCATGCGTAGTAAGCAGGGAGTGGGCTAGTTCTACCGGCGTAGTCCGGCCAGCAGGTGGCAGGCCGGAGCGAGGGCATCTATCTAATGGCTGGTGCCTTCCGAGCGGTTGACCTTGTTGAATACATTGTATTTGCCGATGGGCTTGGCCATGGGCAAGGCGGCCACTTCGCGCAGGGTTTGCGCATCCACCACGATCAGCTCGCCCGGATTTTCCATCACCGACACCAGCGCATAGCGGCCATCACGGGTGAATTCGACGTGGGCGGTAGTCTTGCCCGGTCGCAACACCAGCTGGCGCACCACGCTGAGCGTGCGCTTGTCGATGATGGACAGCGTGTCCTTGTGCGCGCTCATCATGGAATCGGCCCAGGCATAGGGCGTGTTTTCATGGCTGCGCAGGAAGAAGCCCGGCCCCGGCAGCTGCACTTCCTTGATCAGCTGCCAACTGTCCATGTCGACGAAACTGAGCTGGCCGCCCTTGAGATTGGGCGTGGCCATGATGCGGTGGCCATCGCGCTCGAAGCTGATGCCCGAGCCCAGGTGCGGCATGCCCAGCAGCGGCAGGTCGGCCACCTTGCTGCGCGCATCCAGGCTGATCACCTGCGCCTGGCCGCTGCGCGAGGCACCCAGCACATGGCGGTAGGACGGATCGAAGTAGAAGTCGTCCAGCACCATGGACAGCGGCGTCACCCGCGGGGTGAGGAAACCCGGCTGCGCCAGCGCCTCGCCCATTTTGTAGTCGTGCACCAGGCCGGGGTAAACCGGCTCGGCATGACGGTCGTAGCTGATTTCCCACAGCTCGGGCACATCTTTTAACGCCACCACAAAGCTGTGGCGCGGTGCGGCTTCGTAAACGGCGGATACCCGCGACGGGCGGCCGGCGGCATCACGCACGGCAATGGTCTTGACCGGGGCCAGACCGTGGGCATCCAGCAGCACCAGTGTCTGCGGCAGGGTGTTGCCGGCCAGAATCCAGTTGCCGTCATCCGATACCGCGATATTGCGGGTGTTCAGCCCCACGCGGATGTCCGCCACCACCTGCAAGCTGTACAGGTCGTACTGGGTCACCCAGCCATCGCGGCTGGAAAAATAGACAAAGCGGCCATCGGGCGAGAACTTGGGCCCGCCATGCACCGCATAGTGGCTGGCAAAACGGGTGATGGGCAGGAAGCGATCGCCATCCAGCACCGTGACATGGTGATCGCCCGCCTCCACCACCACAAACAGGTTGAGCGGATTAGCTGTGTATTGCGGCTTGGCCGGCAGGCTGGACAGTGCCACCGGCTGGCGGTGCGAGGCGCGCATGTCGGCCTCGCTCCAGCGCGGCGGCGTGGCCGGGGCGCTTTGCACATAGGCGGTGAGCTGGCTGATCTGCTCATCAGTGAGCTGGCCGGCAAAACCGGCCATCTGGGTGGCGGTGCGGCCCTGGCGGATGGTGTTGCTGATCTCGGCGGTTTTCAGCCGCTCCAGACTTTCCGGCAGCAAGGCCGGGCCCATGCCGCCCAGCCGGTCTGCCCCATGGCAGCTTTGGCAATGCTGGCCGTATAACTGCGCAGCCGGCGATGGCTCGGCTGCGGAGGCGGCATGGAGTGGCAGGCTGAGCGCCATGCCCAACAAGGCTAGCCAGCGTTTGATCATGCTGTCTCCTTCTGCCAGGGAGTGAGCGGTGCCAGCGCATGCACGCCGCTGGCGACGCCCACTTCTTCGTCGCTCAGATAACAGGCCGGGTCTGCCGCCCAGAAATTGCCGGTCAGCTCCCAGGCGCGCACCCGGGTATTGCCATTGCAGATGGCCAGATGCTGGCAGGCGGCACAGCGCCCTTCCACCGGCCGTGGCGACTGGCGCAGACCAGCCATCAGCGGGTGGGATTCATCCTGCCAGATGGCGGAAAACGGCCGCTGGCGCACATTGCCCAGTGTCACCTTCCACCACATGGTGTCCGGGTGCACATTGCCCAGATTGTCGATATTGGCCACGTTCACCCCGCTGGCGTTGCCCCCCCAGGCCAGCAGACGCTGACGCAGCTGCGCGGCCTGCTCCGGGTAATGGCGCGCGGCCCAGTGCAGCAGGTACACCGCATCGGCGTCGTTGTTGCCGGTGACGAAATCACGCGGCTTGCCAGCGCGGATGTGTTGCAGACAGGACTCGATCAGCAAGTCCATCGCCCAGCGGGTGCGCGGCTGGCGTGCGTCGTCGGCCCGGTGCTTGTTGCCGCGTCCGGCATAGTTGAGATGGGAGAAGTAGAATTTGTCGATGTCCTCCACCGCCAGCAGCTGCAATAGCGCCGGCAGGTCATCGGCATTGTCTTCGGTCATGGTGTAGCGCAGGCCCACCTTGAGGCCGGCATCGCGCGCCAGGCGCATGCCGCGCAAGGCCAGCTCGTAGCCACCGGCCAGGCGGCGGAAGCGGTCGTGGGTGGCACCGATGCCATCCAGGCTGACGCCGACATAGTCGAAACCGACCGCGGCCAGCGCAGCAATATTGTGCTCATCAATCAGCGTGCCATTGCTGGACAGGCCGACATAAAAACCCATGGCCTTGGCGCGGGCGGCCAGCTCGAAGATATCCGGCCGCAGCAGCGGCTCGCCACCGGACAGGATCAGCACCCGCACGCCAAAGGCATACAGATCGTCCATCACCGCACAGGCTTCGGCAGTGGACAGTTCGCCCAGGAAGTCTTTGTTGGCTGAGGTGGAATAACAATGCTGGCAGGTGAGATTACAACGGCGGATCAGGTTCCAGATCACCACCGGGCCGCTGGGTTTGCCACCGCGTGCGGGTGTGGCAGCCGGGTCCAGCAGGCTTTGCAGATAGGGTGTCAGGCGCAGCATGAAAGGCTCCGGCAAGGGTGACGGCAGACAGTGTGCGGGGACAAGCGGGCCATGCTCCTTGACCCGTATCAACGGGATGAAGCAAGACCGGCTAACAAACCGCTGCTGCGGCCTTGCGCCTGCTGGTCGTACAGCTTGTCCTAACTGCAGCGGCGCGCCTTGACCCTGCTGCTCTGCAAGGATTTATCAGCCGCACGGGCCTACACCCGCAGGCCGGATTTTTTCAGGATGCGGGTGGAAAACAGCAGCGCATGGCGACGGCAGGCCGGGCCCAGCAGTTGCAATAGTTGGCCCTGCTGCTCGCGCACCGCCCGGCGGCTGCCACCATGCACCATGGCAAACAGGTTGTACGGCCAGTGCGGCAGATGACGCGGGCGGCGATAGCAGTGGCTGACGCAATCAAGCTGCCCCAGCTGCTGGCCCAGTTCGTCGACCTGCTCGTCCGCCACATCGAACACCGCCATGCCGTTGGCGCGGTAGCCGATGGCGTAATGATTGGGCACCGCACCGATGCGGCGGATCACCCCCTGCTCCAGCATGCGGCCCATTCGGCTCAACACCTCCTGCTCTGGCAATTGCAGACTGTCGGCCAGCTGGCGGTAGGGCTGTTGCACCAGCGGCAGGCCGGCCTGGGTGGCGCGGATCAGCCGCCAGTCGTCTTCGTCAAGTTCCGGGTCCAGCTCCGGCACATGCTGGCTGTGGTCCACACTGGCGCGCCCGGCACTGGCCTGCCCCACCGCCGCCTGGCCGCCCACGGTAAAGCGCATGCCGACAAAGTATTCGCGCTGCTTGGGGAAGGCATGCACAGTGAGGCCGGTGAGCAGTTCGATGGCGCTGCAGGCGGCGGAAATCCCCGCCTGGCTGGCCGCGGCCAGCACAAACCACATATTGAGCTTGTGGGTGCGCTGATAATTGTGTGCCACCGCCGGCAGGCTGTTGACCGCCGCAGCCACCTCGTCGAAACGGGCCGGCGGCACCGCCAGTGCGGCCAGCACAAAGCAGCCGCCCATGCGCTCTATCTGGTAAAGCGGGCCAAAGCGGGTGAGTACCTGGCGCTGCAGCAGGCCATCCAGCCCCTGCAGCAAGGCCAGCTCGCTACAACCCAGCGCGGCAGCAGCGTCGGCAAAGGGCTGGCTGTCCAGCGGAAAGCCGCCTTGCAACTGGTTGACGATGCTGGTTTCCAGCGGGTTGAGCGTAGCCCGGCTATGCGTGATGGCCATAACAGGCTCCGCGTTGGGTGTAGCGTTTCAGGGAGGGCAACACGGCATGCGGATAAGGCTGCAGGCCATGGCGCTGGATGATCTGCCCCAGCGCAGCCTGCAGGCTGGCGGCATCGCTGGCGTGAATCATGCAGAACAGCTGGTAAGGCCAGTGCGGTGGCCGCGCCGGACGTTCGTAACACAGCGTCACCGCGGCCTCGCCAGCCAGTTGCCGGGCAATGCGCTCACGCGTGGCGGCATCGTCGATCTGCCACACACACATGGCATTGTGGCGATAGCCCAGCTCGGCATGGCGCAAGACTGCGCCAAAGCGCCGCAGCACGCCTTGCGCCTGCCAGTCCTGCAACTGCTGCAACACCTCCTGCTCGGTCAGGCCGCAGCCGCTGGCCAGCCGCTGGAACGGGCGCAATTGCAGCGGCAGCCCATCACGCAGGGCAGCCAGCAAGCGCTGCTGGCGCCAGTCCGGGCTGATGGGGTCTGGCAGACGCTGCGGCTGACGCACAGCAGTGCTGCCATCCAGCGCAAAACCCAGATCGATATGGTATTCACGCAGCAACGGCAGGTTCAGCGGCACCAGACCGGTGGCCAGACGGATGCGCGACAGCACCTCGGCCACGGCAGCGGCATCGCTGGCCGTCACCACGAACCACAGGTTGAAGTGATGGTCGCGCTGGTAGTTGTGGTTAACCTCGGCATGACTACTGACAAAGGCGGCCACGGCATCCAGCCGTTCCGCTGTCACGGCCAGCGCGGCCAGCGTGCTGCTGCCCACGGTATTGGGGGCAAACACCGCGCCCAGCCGTGACAGCAGGCCAGCCTGCCGGGCCGACTGCAGCAGTTGCAGCAGCTCGCTGGCCGTCCAGCCATCGCCCAGCAGGGCGGCCATGTCGGCAAAGGGCATGGCGCTGAGCGGAAACTGCTTCTGGCAACGGTCCAGGGCATGCAGGCTGCGCGGCGGCAGCGCGGTGGGGCTTGGCAGGTCTGGCATCACATCCCCATGCGGCTGGCGCGCCAGGTAAAGAAAATGCCGGACGGCTCCAGCGCCGGCAGCGTGCTGCGCGTAGTGAGCGTGGCGGTGTCGATCACCACCAGCTTGTTGTCGTCACGGCTGGACAGCCACACCGCATCGCCACGGGCGGTGAATTCCATGTGCAGGATGGCGCGGCCCGGTTGCAGGGTCTTGATCACCTGCCTGCTCGGCACATCAATCACCTGCAGCTTGTCATTGTCGGGAAAGGCAAAATTCACCCACACCCGGCGGCCGCCCGGTTCGGCCATCACGAATACCGGCTGGCCCAGCACCGGGACACTGCCTGCCTGCTTCCAGCTGCGGTTGTCGGCCACCAATACCTCGTGCTGGCCGATGGCGGGCAGGAAGGCGTAGTCGCCGGCAATCGACCAGCCACGCAAATGCGGCATCTTGTACACCGGCAGCGCCTGCCGGCCACGGCCATAGCCGCCCAGAATGCGCCGCACGCCAGCATCGGCATGCCAGCTATCGAACAAGGCCAGGCCATCTTCGCCATACAGGCCGGCAATGAAATAGCGGCCATCGCTGCTGGCCAGGCCGTCGTAAGGCTGCTTGCCGATGTGCTCGAAGCGCTGAACCTTGGGTGCCGTGGGCGTGCTGGCATCCAGCAGCCAGATTTCGCCACTGTCGTACAGGGCAAAGGCAAAGCGATTGCCCGGCATGTCGGCCAGACCCACCACCTTGGATTCGCCACCGCCAAAGGCCGCCGTGCTGATACTGGACAACAGCTGCAGGCTATCGGCATCAAACAGCTTCACCCCGCCGGGGCTGTAATTCTGCGCGGCGATCACCCGGCCATCGCTGGAAATGGCACCGCCTATGCTGTTGCTGGCCTGCTCCACGCGCTTGACCAGCCGGGCGGTAAGCAAATCCACCTTGCTGATGGCACCGTCGCGGCCAAACACATAGGCATAGCGGGCATCGCGCGAAAATACCACCGAGGCATGCGACAGATCACCCAGGCCCTGCACCCGCGCCAGCGACTGTTCATGCGTGTTGTCGACGATCTGCACGCTGCCGCTGGCCCGCTCTATCACCACACCCAGATCACCTGTGCCACGCAGCGGCGTGCTGGCGCAGGCGGCCAGAGCCAGGCACAGCAGCGGTGCC
Source organism: Aquitalea sp. FJL05 (assembly GCF_003852595.1). NCBI lineage: Bacteria > Pseudomonadati > Pseudomonadota > Betaproteobacteria > Neisseriales > Chromobacteriaceae > Aquitalea > Aquitalea sp. FJL05. Next base: position 406,316 of record NZ_QAJS01000009.1, on the reverse strand, counting down.
AGCAGACGGGCTAGCGTGCGCCGCCCTGTTGCAAGAGTTGAACCAGCCATTGCGCTTCTTCTTCGGAAAGGAAAGGCCGCCATGGCGGCATCGGGGTGCCGGGGCGGCCATTGAGGATGGTGGCCACCAGGCTGTCGGCCGGTTTGCCGGCCAGCGCCTGGGGGGTGAGCGGGCTGCCCAGCCCGCCCTTGAGGCTAAGACCGTGACAGGCACCGCAATCGTTATGCAGCAGTTGCAGCAGCGCGCTGGCACGGGGTTCGGCCGGGGCGGCCGCTGCGGCCTGCTGGCACAGGCTGGCAGCCAGCAAGGCCGCCAGACAGATGCCACGCCTTACTGGGCCAGAATCCATGCCACCAGCTGCTTGAGATCGGCATCCGGCACTTGCGGATTGGGCGACATCGGAATGGCACCAAAGCTGCCGGAACCGCCCGCCTTCACCTTCTGCATCAGTTTGGCCGTGACATCCTGGCCCTTGTATTTGGCTGCCACCTGCTTGTAGGACGGGCCAACCAGCTTGGCATCCACGCTGTGGCAGGCCAGGCAGTTGTATTGCTTGGCCAGTTCCGGCCCGGTGGCCGCCTGGGCCAGCGAAGCAGCAACAGCCCCACACAGGGCCAGCGCGATCAGTGCATGTTTCATCGTATTCTCCTTGGTCCGGCAGACCATGTGCTGTCTGCCGGATTTCAACAGCGGAAGAGCGGGAGCGACTTATCCCAGATCAATAAATGTCGTGCTGGGTGTTGAAGACATTGAATTTGCCGGTCGGCGTGATCAGGCGCGGGTCCTTGATCACGGCTTTCAACTTGCGGGTCTTGTCATCCACCACCACGATGGCCGATTGCTTGTCCTTGCCGCTCCATACCGAGAACCACACCTCGCTGCCGTCCTTGCTGTACTCCGGCTGCAGCACGCGCTTGGCACCGTCGCCCAGGCCGGACCATTCGCCGATCGGCAGGGTGACAAAGCCCTTGTCCAGATGGTTGATGTCAAACACAGCGGCGCTCTGGCTTACCGCAGCATCCGGGTTCAGCGCGGTATCCACCCACAGATTGTGTGATTTGGGGTGAGTCTTGATGAACAGCGAACCACCGCCCTGCCCCTTCAGCACGCGTATCACTTTCCAGGCCTGGGCCTTGTGCTTGTCCGGGTCGGTGCCGATCAGGCTGATGCTGTCGTCGCCCAGGTGGCCGGTAGCCCATACCGGGCCGTATTGCGGGTCGACAAAGTTGGCACCACGGCCCGGGTGCGGGGTCTTGCCCACATCCACCAGCGCGGCCAGCTTGTCCAGCTTGGTATCCACCACGGCTACCTTGTTGGAGGCGTTGGCCGCCACCATGAAGTAACGGCCGGTGGTGTCGAAGCCACCGTCATGCAGGAACTTGGCGGCGTCGATGGTGGTGGTCTTGAGGTTGGACAGGTCGGAATAATCCACCATCATGATCTTGCCGGTTTCCTTGGCATTGATGACGAATTCCGGCTTGTAATGGCTGGCCACGATGGAGGCCACACGCGGCTCGGGGTGGTATTCGTTGTCCACCGTCATGCCACGGGTGCCGACAATCTTCAGCGGCTTGAGGCTGTTGCCGTCCATGATCACGTATTGCGGCGGCCAGTAGGCACCGGCCACCGCCAGCTTGTCTTCAAAGCCCTTGAACTTGGAGGTTTCCACCGAGCGGGCTTCCAGGCCGATGCGGATTTCCGCCACGGTGTCGGGCTTGGCCATCCACAGGTCGATCAGGTTGATCTTGCCGTCGCGGCCAATCACGTACAGATAGCGGCCGGATTGCGACAGCCGGGAAATATGCACGGCGTAGCCGGTTTTCAGCACGCTGACGATCTGCTTGCTGTTGCCGTCGATCAGCGCGATCTGGCCGGCGTCACGCAGGGTGACCGAGAACAGGTTGGCCACATCCAGCTTGTTTTCCTTGTGGGTCGGGCGCTTCTCCGGCGGAATCAGCACCTTCCAGGTACCCAGCATGTCCTTCATGCCGAATTCCGGTGGTGTCGGCGGCTCCTGCTGCACATAGCGCGCCATCAGGTCGACCTGGGCATCGTTCAGCTCACCCGAAGTACCCCAGTTGGGCATGCCGGCCGGCGAGCCGTACTTGATGAAGGTCTTGAGGTATTCGGTACCGCGACCCAGCGTGATGTCCGGTGTCAGCGGCTTGCCGGTGGCCCCCTTGCGCAGCACACCGTGACAGCCGGCGCAGCGCTCGAAGTAGATCTGCTTGGCGTGGCTGAACTCCGCCTCGGTCATCGGCGGTGCCTTGGGGTTGATGTTCTGGTGCATCGGCTCGGAAGCCAGCGGCGAGGCCGCACCCTGGTATTTCGCTTCCGGGGCGGAAGTCGAGGTGGCGGCAGTATCCGCCCAGGCCTGCATCACGGAAAAAGGCAGGGCCGCCAGCAACACACTTCTTGGCAGCCAGGACAAGCGCGGGGTCTTCATGGTTAGGGCTCCAGCGTGACAGTAATGCTTGGTTGCCGGCATCTTCATCCCGCAGGCATATGGCCCTCCTTGATTCGAATCAACGCTTTAACCACAAGCCAGCAATGGTTTAAACAAAGCAGCGCCGCCCGCCTGCCACAACGCTGGCCATGGCGGGATTCATTCCTTTTCCGGCAAGGTCAGCGATTTTTGTTCCGGCTGCACATCCAGCCCCCAGTCGCCGTATTCGTACCAGTCGTCCCCCAGCACTTCCGCCGGGTGCTGGGTGCGGCCGGAGCCATTGCCGCATTGCAGGGAATCGGCCGGACAGTATTTGTCGCAGCCCCAGCAGATGCGCTCCGGGTGCGGTGGATTGAGTGGGAATTTTTTAGCCATGCGCCATTATCCGGTCGCGGTGCCGTCTGCTCATGGACACATATCAAGAAATGGCATGGCCGCTGCCCAAAAAAATCCCGGCCACCAGGGGCCGGGGAAAAAGGTGCGTACACCTTGGAGTACAGGTCAAGAAAACCGCAGCAAGCTCAGCGGGTAAAACCGGCATACAGGCGGGTCAGTACCTGTGGCAGGGTCTGTGCCTGCTGCACCACCACATAGCCACGGTGGCCAAACAAATGCGGCAGGTAGTCACCGGCTTCGCGGTCTACCGTGACGCAGAAGGGCAGCAGGCCGTCGCGCCGGGCTTCCAGAATGGCCTGGCGGGTGTCCTCGATGCCATAGCGGCCTTCATAGTGATCCAGATCATTGGGCTTGCCATCGGAAATGATCAGCAGCAAGCGGCGGGCTGCCGGCTGTTGCAGCAGGATGCGGCTGCTCTGGCGGATGGCCGCACCCATGCGGGTGTAATAGCCGGGGCGAATGGCGATGATGCGGCCACGGGTGTTGTCGTCGTAGCGTTCGGCAAAGTCCTTCAGCACCTGCAGCCGCACTTCCTGCCGCCGGATGGAGGAAAAACCGTACAGGCCAAAGGCGTCGCCACTGGCCGACAGCGCTTCGGCAAACAACAGCAGGCTGTCACGTATCACATCGATCACCCGCCCGGACTCCCCCACCCAGCTTTCGGTGGACAGCGACAAGTCAGCCAGCGTGAGGCAGGCCAGGCTGCGCTCGCCGGGCGGCCAGGCCTGGTAGAGCGCGGGCTCGGCAATGGCCACGCCGCTCATACGCTCGGACATGAAACGGATGACGCGATCAATATCGATATCCGGGCCGCTGGCTTCCCCGCTGCGCCGCACCCGCTCCGGGGCCAGCGCCTGAAACTGGCGGCGCAGACGCCGCGCCAGTGGCTGCAGGCGGTCCGGCAAGGCCGCAGGATGGGCATCACGCGGCAGCATGGGCTTGATGATGCAGTGGTCTTCCACCAGCTTTTGCTGTTTCCAGTTCCATTCCGGCAACTTCAGGCCCGGCCCCAGCGGGCTGTCATCGTAGGCGGCCGCTGGCAAATCCAGATCGAACTTCAGCTTGCTGGATTTGGTATCGGCATCCTGCGCGATCGACAGGCGGTTCATGTCTTCTGCCGCCGCCTCGCCATTGTTGTCGTCATCTTCTTCGGTATGGCGGTTGACCTTGACGTACTCATCCCAGGTAAACAGGCTTTCGGCACGAAACACCAGCAGCATGCCGTTTTTCCGTTCGTCCTGCGCCACGCGCTGGGCGCGATAGCGGCGGCGGCGTGAGCGCTGGTCCGGCGGCTTGCCCTGCGGGTTTTGCGCCTCACTCTGCGCAGCCGCCCCTGCCTGATCTACCGTAGGCGGTTCCGGGTGCAGCCATAGCGGCACCGGCAACGGTGGCTGGGTAATCGGCGGCAAGATTTGTTCGATGTCCGGCTGGCGCAAGGCAGCCTGGATGGCGCGTTCGACCGCGGCCTCGGCTGCGGGCAGCCGTGCCGGATCGGGGCGCATGGACAGCAAGCCCGCCACTAGTCGCTGATACACCAGCGCCAAGCCCGGCATGGCGGCCAGGCAGGCAGCGGTGGCGGCGCGGTTGCGGTTCAGCCAGTCACCGGGCGGCACCGGGGCGGCTGCCAGCGCCATCAGCCAGAAATACAGTTGGCGATTCAGCGCTGCATCCGGGTACAGGTCCAGTTTGTCCGGCAGATAAAAAGCCTGACTATCGCACCAGGCCAGCTCCACCTTGGTCCCGGTGCCGGCCAGCCGCTCCAGCAGCCGCCGCCGTGCGCCATGTTCGGTGCCAACAGTAGAGCGCAGCACCAGCGCCGGGTCGCCGCCCATGGCCCGGAAAAACAGCGGGGCCTGCGCGGCGATGCTTTCCAGCTCCACCGCTGCGGCGGGATGGCCACGGTAAGCCGCCCGACGCACCAGCTTGTCCCACCAGCCCCCTACGATGTCTTCCATGTGCGTGCTACCTGGCGGGGAACTGGGTGTCGATCACCGCCATGAGCGCGGCAATGGTATCGGCCTCATCGCTCAGCGGCTCGGCCAGCGCGGTGCGGCAGGCCAGCTGCGGCGACATGCCGGACATCATCAGCTTGGCGGCATACACCAGCAGACGGGTACTGACCGACTCATCCAGATCGTAGCCGGTGAGGCGGCGCAACTGCCCGGCCAGTGTCACCAACTGGCGGGCCTGGCTTTCTGCAATGCCGGTTTCCTGCAGCAGCACCGCCAGCTCCACATCCGGGGCGGGGAAATCAAAGGTCATGGCGACAAAACGCTGGCGGGTGCTGGGCTTGAGGGTTTTCAGCACATGCTGGTAGCCGGGGTTGTACGACACCACCAGCATGAAGGAAGGCGGCGCTTCCAACAGCTCGCCAGTGCGTTCGATGGGCAGCATGCGCCGGTCATCGGTAAGCGGGTGCAGTACCACGGTGGTGTCCTTGCGCGCCTCCACCACTTCATCCAGATAGCAAATGCCACCCTGGCGCAGGGCGCGGGTCAGCGGGCCATCACACCAGACAGTCTGGCCATCGCCAATCAGGTGGCGGCCTACCAGATCGGCAGCGGACAAATCGTCATGGCAGGAAACGGTAATCAGCGGCAGGCCCAGCCGGGCTGCCATATGGGCAACAAAGCGGGTCTTGCCACAGCCGGTGGGGCCTTTGATCAATACCGGCAACTGCTGTTGCCAGGCGGCTTCGAACAGGCGGCATTCATCGCCCTGGGCCTGATAAAACGGCGCTGCCACAGCAGCGGGTGCGGGTGCATTCATGTCCGGGCCTCAGCAAAAACTTACAATCAGCAATCCCGTCACCAGCAGCAGCCAGCCATGCACCACCAGCCGCAGCCAGCGGGCAGCGTGGCGCAGGCCCATATAGTGCTCGATCACGGTGAAACCCTTGACCCAGGCCAGCAGCAACACCAGCCGGGCCAGGGCCCCCTGCCCCAGCGACAGGCCCTGTTCGGCCAGCAATGCAGCCATCAGGGTCAGGCCGCTCAGCCAGAGCCACAACAGCCATTGACGGGAAGATGCGGGATAATTCATCTGCACAGCATAGGGGACATGCTGCCCGGCATCCTTGATACCGGATAAGGGTTTGACCCTGCACTAGCGCGCCACATACACCAGGGCAAACAGCACCAGCCACACCAGGTCCACCATATGCCAGTAGGCCGCTGCGGTTTCCACGCCGTCCAGCCGCCCCGGGCCATAGCGGCCATCGCGCGCCATCCACCACACCGCCGCCACAATCACCATGCCCAGCACCACATGCAGGAAATGAAACACCGTGAGCGACAGGTAGAACATCCAGAAATCATTGCTGGACAAGCTGATGCCCGCCCTGAACTTGCCCACCAGCTCATACAGTTTGCACAGCAAGAAGCCGCTGCCAAACGCCATGGCCAGTAGCAGCGCCCGGCGGGCTGCGTGTTGCCGGTCCTCGGCAAACCGTTTCACCGCTGCCACCATGCAGGCGCTGCCGGCAATCAGCAACAGGGTATTGAGGGTGGGCAGCAGCAAGGCCAGATGCGACTGCCCCTCGGCAAACAAGGCCGGCTGCTGCCGGCGGTACACGCCGTACACCAGGAAAAACACGCCAAACACCGCCAGCTCCGCCAGGATGAAAAACCACATGGCCAGATCACCCGGTATATGGGGCTCTGGCACATGGCGCGCTGGCTGCACCTCGGTCAACTCCAGACTTTGTTCACTCATGCCGGTCTCCAAAATCAAAGAGGCGGCCCGCAAGCCGCCTCATTTCCGTTACGCTCAGCCGCTAATCAGCTTTCGCGTTTGCCGGTGACAAAAAAACTGGTGACATACATCATCAGGCCAGTGAAGAAACACAGACCAAAGCCGAAACGTGCCCAGTACATCGGCATGATGTGCTGCTGGGTTTCCATGAAGGACAGCGGCGAGGCCGACAGGCGCTGCAGCGATACCTGGGTCACCGCGGCGGCAGTCAGCGACAGGGTGATCCCCACGATGGACAGCGTCATCACCCAGAAAGCGGTCTTTTCCAGCTTTTGTGCTGCTGCACTATTGGCTTCACGACCACGCAACAGCGGCATGGTGTAGGAAATCATGGTCAGCACCACCATGGCATACGCACCATAGAAAGCCATGTGACCGTGTGCGGCAGTCAGCTGGGTGCCGTGAGTGTAGTAGTTCACCACCGACAGCGTACCCAGGAAACCCCATACCCCGGCACCAAGGAAGGACATCACCCCCGTACCCAGCGCCCACAGCGTGGCGGCCTGGTTCGGATGCTCACGCCGACGCCGCTTGACCATATTGAAGGCGAACACCGTCATCATGAAGAAGGGAACCGGCTCCAGTGCCGAGAAGATGGACCCCAGCAGCTGCCAGTAACCCGGCGTACCAATCCAGAAATAATGGTGACCAGTACCAATGATGCCGGTGATCAGGGTCATGGCAATGATCAGGTACAGCCATTTTTCGATGATTTCACGGTCGACCCCGGTCACCTTCACCAGCACGAAGGCCAGCATGGCACCCATGATCAGTTCCCATACGCCTTCCACCCACAGATGCACCACCCACCACCAGAAATACTTGTCCAGCACCAGGTTGTTCGGGTTCACAAAGGAGAACAGGAAGAAAATCGCCAGCCCCCACAGCCCCAGCATCATCACGATGCTGATGCTGGTCTTGCGACCGGACAGCAGGGTCATGGACAGGTTGAACAGGAAGGACAAGGCCACCAGCACGATGCCTACCTTGGTGATCAGCGGCTGCTCCAGGTAGCCGCGCCCCATGGTGGGCAGCAGGTCGTTACCGGTCAGGTGGGCCAGCACGTTATATGGCAAACCCAGATAGCCCAGGATGGTCAGCGCACCCGCCACCAGGAACACCCAGAAGGTGATGATGGCCAGCTTCGGGCTGTACAGCTCCCGTTCGCACTCTTCCGGAATCAGGAAATAACCCGCCCCCATGAAGCCGAACAGCAGCCAGACAATCAGCAGATTGGTATGCACCATGCGTGCAGTGCCAAACGGAATGGCGGGAAACAGGAAGTCGCCCTTGAAATACTGCAGGCCGATGATCAGGCCAAACAGGATCTGGCCGATGAACAGGCCGATGGCCGCCACAAAATAGGGTTTGGCCACCGCTTGCGAGCGGTATTTTATCTGGTCATTCACGGCCGCCTTGCTGGCTGGCAGTGGTGCCACGGTTGCATTACTCATGTATTTTCTCCGGAAGCAATTGATCGTGTTGCTGATCAGCCTTCGATATTGGGCGGCCAGTTATTGGTATTGATCTGCGAGCTGTATTTCAGGAATGCCACCAGATCATCCAGCTGGGCATCGTTCAGGTTGAACTGCGGCATCTGGCGACGACCCGGTACATTGGTCGGCATCGCCTTCATCCAGCCCTTGATGAATTCCGGACCACGGCGCACATAGACATTGCCCAGCTCCGGAGCGAAGAAAGCCCCCTCGCCAATCAGCGTGTGGCAACCGGCGCAGTTGCGTGTCTCCCAGATTTTCTTGCCGCGCACGGCGGCGTCGGTCAACTGGGCCTTGGCGTTATGGCTGGGCACCGCCATGGTGGTATCCACGGTCAGCCCCAGGAAAATCAGGAAAAAGAAAACCGACCCACCGTAAAAGATGTTGCGGGCCGTCGATTTGGTGAAGCTCGCGCTCATCACGTCCTCCTCAATTGCGTGTACCGGCAAGCCCGATACCTGCGGCGAAATGTACGGTTTTGGACATCCCGATAGCATTGATTCGAATCAACGATTTCCAGCCCCCTCTCTTCCTACACTGGCAACATCACCCCAAGGCCCAGCCAGAGGAGCCGGTATGAACAGCCCGCATCAAGTCCTGCACACGCCCCCTGTTCCGCCAGAAAAACCAGTCATTCCCGGCAGTGAATTCCGGCCGGGCAGCGTCGCCCTGGTAGGGGCAGGGCCGGGCGCGGCCGACCTGCTCACCCTGCGCGCGCTGCAACGCCTGCAACAGGCCGATGTCGTGCTGTACGACCATTTGCTGGACAGCAGCATTCTTGAACTGGCACCGGCCGCAGCCGAACGCATCTGCGTGGGCAAGCGCGCCAGCCGCCACACCCTGCCGCAAGCAGACATCAACCAGTTGCTGGTGAGCCTTGCCCGGCAGGGCTGGCGCGTGGTGCGGCTAAAGGGGGGCGATCCGCTGCTGTTCGGCCGTGGTGGCGAAGAGATGGAAGCACTGGCCGCCGCCGGCATTCCCTGTGAAGTGGTTCCCGGCATCAGCGCCGCGCTGGGGGCTGCCGCCAGCGCAGGCCTGCCCTTGACCCATCGCGACTATGCCCAGGGCTGTAGCTTTGTCACCGGCCATCGCCGCCAGGGACAACAAACGCTAGACTGGCCACGTCACTGCACGCCCGAGCAGACCATCGTGGTTTACATGGGGCTGGGTGAAGCCGCCAGCATCGCCAGCCAGTTGATGGCGCATGGCCGGGCGGCCGATACGCCGGTCGCCGTGGTGGAAAATGCCTGCTCCACTCGACAGCGCTGCCTGTGCGGCAGCTTGCAGAACCTGGCCACCCTGATCGAACAGGAAGGCATCAGCGCCCCGGCACTGCTGGTGATCGGGCAGATTGTCACCCTGCATCAAAAACTGCAGGCCAGCACGGCACAGCCGCTTGCAGCGACAAGTTCTTGATCCGCGTCATTCAAACGGACAGCCGCAGCACCGCATACTGCGGCTTTACTGATCGCCCAGCCTCACAGGACACCCCCCATGAACGCCATAGCCTGTCTGACCCAGCAGCATCGTGACTGCGACGCCATTCTTGCCCAAGCCGAACAGGCCGTACGACACGGTGACTGGACGAGCGCCGGGCAGACCTGCCTGCGCCTGACCGCCGAGCTGGAACAACACTTTCAGCTGGAAGAACAGCAGCTGTTCCCGGCTTTCGAGGCAGCCACCGGCATGCTGAACGGGCCCACGGCGGTGATGCGCAACGAACATCAGGAAATCCGCCTGCTGCTGCAAGACATGGACGACGCGCTGCATGCCACGGATGCCACGGCATGGCTGGGCCACGCCGAAACCCTGCTCATCCTCACCCAGCAGCACAATATGAAAGAAGAAAACATCCTCTATCCCATGTGCCGCCAGCACATTGCCGGCTTTGAGCAAATGGTGACGGCGGGAGCCAGCGCATGAGCCCGGTCGACCTGCGCCACCTCGCGCCCCCCGGGCCGATGGAAATCATTCTGGATGCTGCCGAGCAGCTGCAAGACCAGCAAACCCTGGCCTGGATTCTGCCGCACCACCCCACACCGCTGCTGCCGCTGCTCACCGCGCAAGGCATTGACTACCGCTTTGAACTGTCCGGCGATGGCGGGGTGATTCTGTTCATCAGCAAAGCATGAGCCAGGCCTGGCTTTCCTACGACGACGCACCACCCTTCTGGCTGCCCGCCAGTTTTTTTGGCGCAGCCATGCTGTGGCTGCTGACCCTGGGATGCTTGCTGCTGCCCGCAGACATGCTGGCCGCCAACCGCTATCACCCACAGCTGCTCGCCCTTACCCATGCCTTGGGCCTGGGCGTGCTGGGCAACATCATGAGCGGTGCCCTGCTGCAAATGCTGGCGGTGGCCAGCGGTGTAGCGACACGGCACGCAGGCCGCCTGTTGCTGGGCATTTTCCTGCCCTGGCAGGCGGGAACGGCCTTGCTGGTGGGCGGCTTTTTGCATGGTTTCTCCCCACTCGCCCTGCAGGCGGCTGCAGTCCTGCTGTGCGCGGCCATCATCCGCCTGGCCTGGCACGGCCTGTATGGTCTGGCCCGCAGCCCGGCGCGTGATGCCAGCAGCCGGGGCATGGCGCTGGCGCTGGTGGCGCTGCTGGTCACCGCCCTGCTGGGACTGTGCCTGGTGCTGACGCTGAGCGGCCAGTTACCGCTGCCGCTCATGCCGCTGCTACACAGCCATGTGCTATGGGCGGCGCTGGGCTGGCTGTTTCTGCTGGTGCTGGCGGTGAGCCAAACCGTCATCCCGATGTTTCTGATTACCCCGCCCTACCCGGCCTGGACGCTGATCACCGGCCGGGCGGTGCTGGTCTTGTTGCTAGCCTGCAGCCTTGCCCTGTTGTTCTGGCCCGAGCAGCTATGGTTGCCCGCCAGCCTGCTGCTGATTCCGGTCTTGGCGTATGCCGTGCAGTCCTGGCGACTACTGCGGCAAAGCCGGCGGCCAGCCGATCCGCTGTGGTGGCAATGGCAAGGGGTCATCGCCTGCCTGCTGCTGGGTGGCATGAGCGCCTGGCTGTGCAGCAGCTGGACAGCATGGCCAAGCCTGCCCTTGCTGGCCGGCTTGTGGTGGCTGGGTGGCGCGGGCCTGGGTGCCACGCTGGCCATGCTGGGCAAGATCCTGCCTTTCCTGGCCTGGCTGCATTTGAAACGGCTGAACCCGCCGCGCGGCCTGCTGCCCTCCACCCATGGCTTTCTGCCGGAGTCCGCCCAGCTGCGGATGCGCCATCTGCATCTGCTGTGGCTGCTGGCCGGCACGCTGTGGTGCTGGCAGCCCGGCCGCTTTCATCTGCTGTTTGCCCTGGCCACGCTGGAGCTGGCGGCTTACGCCTTGGTGCTGGGTGGGAAACTCGCCCGGCGCTACCGGGCAGTGCAACGCGCCGTATCAGCGTCTACGGCGCGCTGACTAGCCCAAAGCCGCGCTGCTGCACCCACCCCGCGCAGCTGGATTTTCTTGACGAGAATCATTCCGCTTTGCGCTGCCGCCACCGATACTGGGCTACCACCACCTCCGAGCCCGACCATCATGCCTGACACCCTCCCCCCCGCCTTGCTGCGTGCACCGCACCGCCTGGCCTTCCTGCTGGGCATGCTCAGCGCCCTGTTGCTGTTTGCCGCCTGGTTTGCCGAGCTGGCATCCCGGCTTGGCTCGCATACCATCACCCCGCAGATTCCTGCAGTCATGGCCCACGCCTTGCTGATGCTGTATGGCATTTTCCCGCTGTTCATGACTGGCTTCATCTTTACCGCCGGCCCGCGCTGGCTGGGGGTGGCCCCGCCCAGCCGGGTACGTTATCTGCTGACACCCGGCCTGATGGCTGCCGGGGTAGCCGGCTGGCTGGCAGGCCTCGCGCTGGGCAAAAGCTGGCTGCTCGCTGGCCTGCTGCTGTACGGCCTGGGCTTTGCCAGCCTGACCTTGTGCTTTGCCGGCCTCGTCTGGCGCAGCCCGCAGCCGGATCGCCGCCATGCACTGGTGGTACTGGCGGCTTTTGTGCTGGGGCTGGCAGGCGTGCTGGCGGCCGGGTTCTGGTTGCTCACGGGCAATGGCGCTTACTGGCTGATCATGCGCGATCTGGCCTTGTGGGGCTTTTTGCTGCCGGTATTCCTGACCGTGTGCCACCGCATGCTGCCTTTCTTTACCAGCAGCGCACTGCCGGAGCGCTTGGCATGGCGGCCCTACGCCCTGCTGGCCGCCATGGTGGCTGGCAGCTGGCTGCATGGTTTGCTGGTGCTGACCCAGCACAGCAGCCTGCTGGCTGATATTCCGCTCACCCTGCTGTTTGGCTACACCAGCTGGCGCTGGGGCCTGTTGCCGGCGCGCAAGGTCAAACTGCTGTGGATGCTGCATCTGTCCTTTGCCTGGCTGGCCGTGGCATTTGGCCTGTACACCCTGGCTGGCCTGCTGCCTGCGCTGTCGCTGGGGCTGGCTCCGCTGCATGCCATCACCGTCGGCTTCTTCATGACCATGGTCATCGCCTTTGTCTCACGCGTGACCCTGGGGCATTCCGGCCTGCCACTGCAAGCCGGAATCTGGCTGTGGCGCATCTACCTGGCCGTGCATGCGGTCGCGCTGAGCCGGGTCGTGGCCGACTTTCTTCCGCCGGCATGGGTAGCCTACCTGTATGCTGCCGTCGCCCTCAGCGGACTGCTGGCACTGCTGGGCTGGAGCCGGCAACTGATCGGGCTATACCTGAAACCCCGCGCCGACGGGCAAGCGGGTTGAACCGGATCGGACACGACACTGGGTCGCGGGGGGCAAATGCTGGCGACATATTGCGCACGCATTTGCTGCCCGTCCTCAGTCCAGGCAGGCTCCGCCGCTGGCAATCACCTGCTGATACCAGTAGAAGCTGTCCTTGCGGATGCGCTGCAGGCTACGGCAGTCCTGTTCGTCCCGATCCACATAGACAAAGCCGTAGCGCTTCTGGTAGCCGTTCAGCCAGCTGAGAATATCGGTGAAGGACCAGGCGCAATAACCCAACAGCGAAACGCCATCCGTGATGGCCTGCTGGCAGGCGGCAAGATGGCTGCGCAGGTAGTCGATGCGGTAGTCGTCATGCACGCGGCCATCGGCCGTCAGCTGGTCGAATTCGCCCAGCCCGTTTTCAGTAATCAGCAAGGGCAAGGCATAACGTGAAGTCAGCCGGCGCAAGCCGATGCGCAGGCCGGAGGGGTCGATGGCCCAGTCCCAGTTGCTGGTGGGCAGATGCGGATTGGGCCGGGTCTTGTACAGCCCGGGCACGCCACTGGCCGGGGTACTGCCTTTCTGGCCGGTGGTGTTGATGCGCTGCAGGCCGATGCCATCTGCCGGATTATCGGTATAGCTGTGGGTCTGGTAGTAGTTGACGCCGATGAAGTCCGGCAGGCCGCGCCGTAGCAGCGCCTCATCGCCGGGCAGGATGTCCGGTGCTTCGCCGTGCGCCCGCAGCCAGTGCAGGGCCGCCGCCGGGTAACGCCCCAGGCAATAGCTATCCAGCCACCACAGATTGGTGAACTCCTCGGCATTTTCAAAAGCCAGCATGTCCTGCGGGCTGCTACTGGCGGCATAGGCTGGCGAATAGGCAAAGCTGGGGCCGATCAGCCCCTGCGGCACCCACTGGCGAAAGGCGGCAATGGCGCTGGCATTAGCCAGAAATGCGTGATGGTTGGCGGTGTAAAAGCGCTTGCGATCCTGCACGGCTGGCGGGTGGGTGCCCAGCAGATAGGCATTGCCAAGGTTGTAGTTCTGCTCGTTCAGCGACACCCAGTATTTCACCTTGCTGCCAAAGCGCTGATACAGGGTGGTGCAGTAGTGCGTGAAGTCATCAATGATGCGCCGGTCCTCCCAGCCACCGTATTCATCCTGCAAGGCCTGCGGCAGGTCCCAGTGATACAGGGTGAGCACCGGCTCGATGCCGTGGCCGCGCAGGCTGTCGATCAGCCTGTCGTAAAAGGCCAGCCCAGCCTCGTTTGGCGTACCACGACCTTCGGGGAAGATACGCGGCCAGCTGACGGAAAAGCGGTAGGCGGTGAGGCCCATTTCCGCCATCAGGGCGATGTCTTCCGGGTAGCGATGGTAGTGATCCACCGCCACATCGCCATTACTGCCCTGGAAGGTGCGTCCCGGCTCGCGGCTGAAGCTGTCCCATACCGAAGGGCCTTTGCCCTCGGCATTCCAGCCGCCCTCCACCTGATAGGCCGCCGAAGCGGCACCCCACAGAAAGCCAGCCGGGAAAGGCAGGGTTTGTTGATGGTGCATGCCACGGTCTCCTGCAAAGAATGGTCTGACCGCAGCATGCGCCCACGCTATCATTCCATCCATTGACATATTTTCACCATCACAAGTCCCTGGAGGAATGATGGAATTGCGTGATCTCAAGGCCTTTGTGGTGCTGGGCGAGTTGCTGCACTTCGGTCAGGCTGCCAACCGGCTGCACATCACCCAGTCCGCACTCAGCAAGCAGATACGGCGGCTGGAAGATGAAGTGGGTGCGCCGCTGTTTACCCGCAATGCCAGCAGCACCCGGCTGACCGGGCTGGGCCGCGCACTGCAGGACAATGCCGCCCGCCTGCTGGATGACAGCCAGGCCTGGCTACGGCAGGCGGCCGATTGGCAGGCCGGTCGCAGTGGCAGCTTGCGCATCGGCTTTGGCGCATCCACCCACACCCTGCTGCCGGGGCTGATTGCCCGCTTTCGCCACAGCCGGCCGCAGGTACGCATTACCCTGAGCGACCTGTCCAGCCATCACCAATGGCAAGCCATGCGCGAAGGCCGGCTGGATCTGGGCTTCTGCCGCCTGCCCGCCCCCGACGGCTGGCCCAGCCTGCCGGTATTGCAGGACCGCTTCCAGGCCGTGCTGCCACCGGGCTATCCGCCTGATATCAGCTTGCAGGCGCTTAGCGATCTACCCCTGGTCATCATCCGGCGCGAGCTGGCCCCGGCCTATCACGACCATGTGCAGTACTACCTGGCCAGCCGGGCGCTGGATTGCCGCGACATCCTGCCGGTGACTGACTTTCCGGCCGCCGTGGCACTGGCTGCCGCCGGTCTTGGCTGGGCACTGCTCCCGGCCTCGGCCAGCCTGGGCGGCCAACAGGTCCGCAGCATCCTGTTACGGGAAGACGCTGCCGCCTGGCAGATCGGCCTGATCCGCCCGCCCAGCGTGGCCGGGCCACTGGTGGAGAGTTTCTGGGAGATGGTGCGGCAATCACTGCCAGTTAACACGGACACAAAATAAGAAAGGCCCCGCAGGGCCTTTGCTGATCAATCACTTACCGTTCAAGCACGCGGACGCACCAGCTGCCAGGCGCGGCCCAGATAGCCGACTGCAGCAAAGCCGCTCCACACATGCACCAGGCGGGTGAAGGGGAAGATCACGAACAGGCTCATGCCCATGAACAGGTGCAGCTTGAACACCGGCGAGGCCGTCACGATGAATTGCGCCGCATCTGCGCGCAGGGTAACGATATGCTGCGCCCAGGTCATCAGCAGCACCATTTCGTGGCCATCCAGATGCTGGGCGGACACGGCGATGGTGGACAGGCCCAGTAGCAGCGTGGCCAGCAGCCACAGCAGTACCAGCTTGTCGCGCCAGGTGGTATTGGCCGCCAGGCGTTGGTTGGTGAGACGGCGATGTAGCAGGATCAGCAGACCGATCAGGGCCAGGCTGCCCATGATGCCACCGGCGGTCATGGCGAATACCTGTTTGAAGCTGTGGGTCACACCCAGCGCTTCCCATACCGACAAGGGTGTCAGCAGGCCCACCAGATGGCCGAAGAACAGCCCGAGTACGCCGATGTGGAACAGGATGCTGCCCAGCCGCAGATTGCCGCGATACACCAGTTGGGACGACTCGCTCTTCCAGCTGTACTGTTCGCGCTCGAAGCGCATCAGGCTGCCCAGCAGGAAAATGCCGAGCGCAATATAGGGATAAATCCCGAAAACAAATTGATGCAGATAGTCCATCTCTCTCTCCTTGCTGTTCCGGCCAGCCCCTGATTGAGGACAGGGCGGGCCGGAAACGGGCAGATTCAGGCGCCGGATCGCGACGGGTAGAAGTTGACCGGAGCGATGGCCGGCAGGGCGGGCTTGAGCAGCGGCTCGCTGCCATCCGCACCGGGGCCAAAGGTTTCCAGCAGTTCGTCCATGTCGCGGATAGGCGGCACGCTCAGGGGCTCGGGCGCAACCGGCGACAGCCAGACCAAGAGGTCGAGCACGCCGGCATAGGGCGAGGACGACTCGCGCAGCTTGCCGGCGATATGGCCCAGCACATGCACGGCATCACCCAGCAGACGGTCTGCCTCCTGCGGCTCGCATTGCGTCAGGAACTCCAGAAACAGCGGCACGTAATCCGGCAGTTCAGCGCACACCGGCTCAAAGCCGTGCTCCTTGTACTCTTCCAGCAAATCCACCATGGCCTGACCACGGGCGCGGTCCTCGCCATGAATGTGCTCGAACAGGTGCAGCGAGTGCGCCGGACTGCGGTCGAAGGTCTGCACATAGTTTTCCTGCAGACGGATCAGATCGCCCCCCTCCAGCTGCACCAGCAAGGGCTGCAGCATGCTGGCGGCGGTGGGGCTGGCTTCCAGCTGCTGGCGGATATCATCCAGCGCGGCCAGCAACTCGGGCTCCGGATAGCACAGCAGCACCGAGCTGATCTTGTACAGTAACTGGTTCATGGCTTAACTCCCGGCGTTGGACTTGCGGTCGCGGCGCATGTCGTGGAAAACAATGGGCGTCGCCTTTTTCTTGCCAAACAGGCTGGCGTCCGACTTGCCATCCGAACAGCCATTGCCAAAGGTGAAGCCGCAACTGGCCTTGTCGTCGAAGGTGTTTTCCACCATTTCCTTGTGGCTGGACGGAATCACGAAGCGGTCTTCGTAATTGGCAATCGCCATCACCTGGTACATTTCTTCCACCTGGGCCGGTTTCAGATGCGTGCCGCGCAGGGTGGCCGGGTCGCTCACCTTCTCCACACTCTTTTTGCGCATGTAGCGGCGCATGGCGACCATGGTTTCCAGTGCGCTCACCACCGGCTCTTCTTTGCCTGCGGTCAGCAGATTGGCCAGATAGCGGATGGGGATACGCAGGTCTTTCACGTCCGGGATGATGCCGTTTTCACCGATCAGGCCGTTTTCCAGCGCGCTCTGGATGGGCGACAGCGGCGGGATGTACCACACCATGGGCAGGGTGCGGTATTCCGGATGCAGCGGGAAGGCCACTTTCCATTCCATGGCCATCTTGTACACCGGCGACTTTTGCGCCGAGTCGATCCAGCTTTGCGGAATGCCCTGCTTTTGCGCTTCGGCAATCACCTCTGGTGCATTCGGGTCGAGGAACACACCCAGCTGTGCTTCGTACAGGCTCTTCGGGTCTTCCACGCTGGCAGCCGCTTCGATCTTGTCGGCGTCGTACAGCAGTACACCCAGATAGCGGATGCGGCCGACACAGGTTTCCGAGCACACGGTCGGCTGGCCGGCTTCGATGCGCGGATAGCAGAAGATGCACTTCTCGGCCTTGCCGCTGGTCCAGTTGTAGTAAATCTTCTTGTACGGGCAGCCGGACACACACATGCGCCAGCCACGGCACTTGTCCTGATCGATCAGCACGATGCCGTCGTCTTCGCGCTTGTAGATGGAGCCGGACGGGCAGGAGGCGACACAGGCCGGGTTCAGACAGTGTTCGCACAGGCGCGGCAGATACATCAGGAAGGTGTTCTCGAAGGCCGAGTACATTTCCTTCTGGATGCCTTCAAACAGCGCGTCCTTGCTGCGCTTGGCGAACTCGCCGCCCAGGTCGTCTTCCCAGTTGGGGCCCCATTCGATCTTGTCCATCTTCTTGCCGGTCAGCACCGATACCGGGCGGGCCGTCGGCGGCGTCTGCATTTCCGGCGCGTTCTGCAAGTGCTCGTAATCGAAGGTGAACGGCTCGTAGTAGTCGTCGATGGACGGCAGGTTCGGGTTGGCAAAGATATTGGCCAGAATGCGCATCTTGCCGCCCTGCTTGGGCACCAGCTTGCCATTGGGCTTGCGCTCCCAGCCGCCCTGCCATTTTTCCTGGTTTTCCCAATCCTTGGGGTAGCCGATGCCCGGCTTGCTTTCCACATTGTTGAACCAGGCGTATTCCACGCCGTCGCGGCTGGTCCAGACGTTTTTGCAGGTAACCGAACAGGTATGGCAGCCAATGCACTTGTCCAGGTTCAGCACCATGCCGATTTGTGCACGGATTTTCATTTGTCTTCTCCTGCAGGCTGATCCATCCAATCCACTTTTTTCATCTTGCGCACGATGACGAATTCGTCACGGTTGGCACCTACCGTCCCGTAGTAGTTGAAGCCCCAGGACAGCTGGGCGTAACCGCCAATCATGTGGGTAGGCTTGGTCACCGCACGGGTCACCGAGTTGTGGATGCCGCCGCGCTTGCCACTGGTTTCCGCACCCGGCACGTTCACGATCTTCTCCTGGGCGTGGTACATCAGCGTCATGCCTTCCGGTACGCGCTGCGACACCACCGCACGGGCAGTCAGCGTGCCGTTGACGTTGAACACCTCGATCCAGTCGTTGTCGACGATGCCGGCCTTCTTGGCGTCCACTTCCGATACCCAGACGTGCGGGCCGCCACGCGACAGCGTCAGCATGCGCAGGTTGTCCGAGTAGGTACTGTGAATGCCCCATTTCTGGTGCGGGGTGATGAAGTTGAGCACCAGCTCGTGATTGCCGTTGGACTTCCTGCCCAGGATGGCCTGGGTGGTTTTCAGGTCCACATGCGGCTTGTACACGCACAGGCCTTCGCCGAAAGCGCGCATCCACTGGTGATCCTGATAGAACTGCTGGCGGCCGGTGATGGTGCGCCATGGAATCAGCTCGTGCACATTGGTGTAGCCGGCGTTGTAGCTGACTTCTTCGCTTTCCAGGCCAGACCAGGTGGGCGAGGAAATGATCTTGCGCGGCTGCGCCTGTACATCGCGGAAGCGGATGCTGTCATGCTCGCGTGGCAGCGCCAGATGGGTGTGGTCGATACCGGTAATCTTCGACAGCGCATCCCAGGCTTTCACCGCCACATGGCCGTTGGTTTCCGGAGCCAGGGTCAGAATCATCTCGGCGGCGTCGATGGCGGTATTGAGCTTGGGCTGACCCTTGCCCGCGCCTTCGGCCACGGTATGGTTCAGGCCGCGCAGCACGTCCACTTCATGGCCGGTTTTCCAGCTGATGCCCTTGCCGCCATTGCCCACTTTTTCCAGCAAGGGGCCGATGGAGGTGAACTTGTCGTAGATGGCACCGTAATCGCGTTCCACCACCGTCATCGCCGGCATGGTCTTGCCCGGCACCGGCTCGCACTCGCCTTTTTTCCAGTCCTTCGGATCGAAGGCCTGGCCCAGCTCCTGCGGGGTGTCGTGCATCAGCGGGGTGAGGATGAGGTCTTGCTGCACGCCCAGGTAGTCCTTGCCGATTTCGGAAATCTTCTTGGCAAAGCCCTTGTAGATTTCCCAGTCGGACTTGGCCTGCCACAAGGGCTGCACGGCTTCGGACAGCGGGTGGATGAAGGGGTGCATGTCGGACGTGTTGAGGTCGTCCTTTTCATACCAGGTGGCGGTCGGCAACACGATGTCGCCGTACAGGCAGGTGGTGGACATGCGGAAATCCAGCACGACCAGCAGGTCCAGCTTGCCTTCCACCGCCGGGCGCACGGTGATTTCGGTCGGCGTGATGCAGTCGTCTTCGCTGCCCATTACCGCGTTCTGCGTGCCCAGCAGGTATTTGAGGAAGTACTCGTGGCCCTTGCCGGAGCTGCCCAGAATATTGGAACGCCACACAAACATATTGCGCGGGAAGTTCTTCGGGTTGTCCGGGTCGTTGCAGGACATGTCCAGCGCGCCGGACTTGAGGTTTTCCACGGCCCAGGCCACCGGGTCCTTGCCTTCGGCAGCGGCCTGTCGGGTCACGTCCAGCGGGTTGGTGGTCAGCTGCGGGGCCGACGGCAGCCAGCCCATGCGTTCGGCCTTGGCGTTGTAATCGATCAGCGCCATCGAACCCATGGTCTGGTCTGCGGTGGGGCAAAGGATTTCGTTCACGCCCAGCTTTTCATGCCGCCACTGGCTGGTATGGGCATAGAAGAAGCTGGTGCCGTTCATCTGGCGCGCCGGGCGTACCCAGTCGCCGGCAAAGGCCAGCGGGGCCCAGCCGGTTTGCGGGCGCAGTTTTTCCTGGCCCACATAGTGGCACCAGCCGCCGCCGCTCTGGCCGATACAGCCACACAGCATCAGCATATTGATGATGCCGCGATAGCTCATGTCCATGTGATACCAGTGGTTGAGCGCGGCACCGACGATCACCATGGATTTGCCATGGGTCTGATCGGCGTTCTGGGCGAATTCGCGCGCAACCTGGATCACCATTTCCGGCTTCACGCCGGTGTGTTTTTGCTGCCAGGCCGGGGTATACGGCACATCGGCCATGTAGTCGTTGGTGACGTTGCCACCGCCCAGGCCACGGTCGATGCCGTAGTTGGCGGCCATCAGGTCGAACACGGTCGCCAGCAGCACTTCGCTGCCATCGGCCAGCACCGCCTTGCGCACCGGTACATTGCGGGTGAGCAGTTCCTCGTGCTCGGCGCCAAAGTAAGGGAAGCCCACGCCGACGACATCGTCGCGATGGTCAATCTGCGACAGGCGGGCCGAGACTTCACGGCCAGTGCTGCCATCATGCTGCTGCAGGTTCCACTTGCCACTCTGGCCCCAACGGAAGCCGATGGAACCAGTCGGTGCCACGATGTCGCCACTGGTTTCGTCGAAAACCAGGGTCTTCCATTCCGGATTGTTGTCTTCGTTCAGGTGGCCCGCCAGATGGCTGGCGCGCAGGAAGTAGTCCGGCACATAGCGCTCGCCATCCTTGCGCAGGGTCACCAGCATCGGCATGTCGGTGTAGCGGCGGATGTAGTCGGTGAAGTAGGCCGACGGCTTGTCCAGGTGGAATTCTTTAAAGATGACATGACCCATGGCCATGGCCAGCGCGGCATCGGTGCCCTGCTTCGGGGCCAGCCAGATGTCGCCAAACTTGGCCATTTCGCCAAAGTCACTGGAAACGGCTACGGTCTTGGTGCCCTTGTAGCGCACTTCGGTATAGAAGTGGGCATCCGGGGTACGGGTCATCGGCACATTGGAACCCCACACCATCAGATAGGTGGAGTTGTACCAGTCGGCCGATTCGGCCACGTCAGTCTGCTCGCCCCACACCTGCGGGCTGGCCGGCGGCAAGTCGCAATACCAGTCGTAGAAGGACAGCGGCACGCCGCCGATCAGGCTGAGGTAACGGCTGCCCGCTGCGTAGGACACCATGGACATGGCCGGAATCGGCGAGAAGCCCACCACGCGGTCCGGGCCGTAATTCTTGATGGTGTAGGCATTGGAGGCCGCGATGATTTCGTTGGCCTCGTCCCAGTTGGCACGCACGAAACCACCCTGGCCGCGCTTGCTCTTGTACTGCTTGGCCAGTTCCGGGTTCTGGCTGATGTGTTCCCAGGCCTGTACCGGGCTCATGCTCTGGCGCGCTTCGCGCCACAACTTGGCCAGGCGGCCGCGGATCATCGGGTATTTCACCCGCTGCGCCGAATACACATACCAGCTGTAGGACGCGCCACGCGGGCAGCCGCGCGGTTCGTGGTTGGGCAGGTCCGGCCGGGTGCGCGGATAGT
Organism: Aquitalea sp. FJL05; assembly: GCF_003852595.1. Classification (NCBI taxonomy): domain Bacteria; kingdom Pseudomonadati; phylum Pseudomonadota; class Betaproteobacteria; order Neisseriales; family Chromobacteriaceae; genus Aquitalea; species Aquitalea sp. FJL05. Next base: position 384,553 of record NZ_QAJS01000009.1, on the reverse strand, counting down.
CGGTCTGCTGGGTTTCCCAGGTGATCAGACCGTTCTTTACATACACTTTCCAGCTACAGGAGCCGGTGCAGTTCACCCCGTGGGTGGAGCGCACGATCTTGTCGTGCTGCCAGCGTTGGCGATAGGCGTCTTCCCATTGGCGGTCTTCATTGACCACCGCGCCATGGCCATCAGCAAAGGTGGATTTCACCTTGCCAAGGAAATTCAGTCTGTCCAGAAAATGGCTCATCTTGCCTCCGAGTATTTACCGCAGATGCGGTGCAGCGGCCCTGCCGCGCAGCCTTTGCTTACCCTGCAGAGATTACGTCCGGGCAACAACAGCGCCCATTGGCCACTAGAGGAAAAACCCATGCGCAGAGTGAGGAGACGCATAAGCCATAAGAAGTAGGTGGAACTACACAGGCTGGCCAGCGAAAAACGGAGCGCTGCTGACGATACGCTCAATGAGCCGGAATGCATGACGATCAATGACAAACGAATGGATTTGTGCTGCTGGCATGGCCAAGTCCGCAACGTGTACTACGCGCCATCCGTACGACACCGGCTCGCCAGGGCGGCAAGCCTTGATCTGGATTTGCTGTAACGCCGGAAAAACTCCCGCATCGGCTTAAAACAGGATTGCCAGCGCTACACCTGTCCAAAATGCCAGAAATCTTTCATATCAAGCAAAATTATCCATATACAAATCAGCAACTTCAAAGCAAGGCCGTCATCAGTAAATAAATCTAAAAAATGAATGAATTGCTACTAAGTTGTATCTCGGGAAAACATACCATTAGGAGTAGCTCCATGCAGCGCACACTCGCTATTTTCTGCACCGCTTGCGCCGGCCTCATCTCTCAAGCGCATGCTTCGGACGGCACCATTACCTTTACCGGCAATATTGCAGCAACAACCTGCACCATCAGCGTTGCAGGGGGCAGCAGCAGTGGCTCCATCAGCTTGCCCAGCATTTCCACCAAGGCATTGGCGGTCGCTTCCGCCACGGCAGGCACTATCCCGTTTTCCATTGCCCTTAGCGGCTGTACCGGCGCAGCCACCCAAGCCGCCATCTGGTTTGAAAATGACAGCAATGTCAACGCTGCCGGTCGCTTGATCAATACCGGCACAGCAAGCAATGTCGATGTGGCTCTCTACAACACGAGTTCAAGCTCCCACATTCTCATTGGGCAAACCAGTAGCACATTTGGTAGTAGCGGCATGGCATTTCCAATCAGCAGTGGCAACGCCACCCTGCGCTATCTGGCAAAGTATTACGCTAGCGGAGTAGCCACTGCCGGCACGGTCACCGCCATTGCCAACTACACCGTTCAGTATCAGTAAGTGAGGCCCAGCGGGGTGCCGATTTGCCAAGCAGAATCCGGGCAGCAAATGGCAAAAGCAGCCTGTGGCGATCCGCTCTGCCACACGGCATGCCAGTACGGTGGATTGCCTTCCTGCACACCATCACCACAGTCTGCTCAGTGACTGGTGTGCTGGAAACGGTCTACCAGCTCCACCATCTTGCCGGCAGTGCGGTTAAGCTGGCCGGACAAGGCAGCGGCCTCCTGCACGATATGGGCATTGTTTTCCGCCAGCGCGGCAATCTTGCTGACATTGGTGGCGACATCGTTGCTGGCAGCAGTCTGCTCTTGCATCGCCAGCGTGGTACTGCGGCTCTTGTCGGCAGTATCGCTGGCCTTGCCGTGAATCAGCGCCAGGTCTTCCACCGTCAGATCCACCTCAGCCATGCCACCCTGCATGCGCTGCCGCGCCGTGGCCATCTGCTGCGCCACGCCCTGGGTTTCGCGGCGGATATCTTCAATCAGCGCGGCGATGTCCAGCGTTTCCTTGCTGGTGCGCTCGGCCAGCTTGCGTACCTCGTCCGCCACCACGGCAAAACCGCGCCCCATTTCGCCAGCCCGTGCCGCCTCGATGGCGGCGTTAAGGGCCAGCAGATTGGTCTGGTCGGCAATCTCGCGAATGGCGGTGACAATGCTGTGAATACCCTCGGACTTGTCGCGCAGCATGTCCACACTTTCGCCGGTATGGGTCAGGCCATCGGCGGTTTCACTCAGCGCGGTGGCGGTACTGCGCATGCGGTCGCGACCATCATCCACACAGCCCTGCATGTCCTCGGCCACGCGCATGGCTTGCAAGGCATTGTCGGTCACGGCGGCAATGCCGGCGGACATTTCCTCGATGGCGGCGGCGATGTCCACGGATGAGCGGCTTTGCACCTCCGCCGTGGAGGCAGCACGGGCCGATACATCATTCAGTGAGTTGGCTGCCGCCATCATCTGGTGCGCTTCGCTCTTGATCTGGCGCAGGGTGTCGGCAAAGGCGTCTGCCAGATGGTCGAATGCCTGGCCCATACGGGCAATTTCGTCGCTGCCGGGCAGCGCGGCACGGCGCGACAGGTCGAAGTCGCGGCTCATGCCGCTCATCAATTGCTCCAGCCGGGAAATCGGCCGCTCCACGCTGTGGTAAATGGCCCAGCCCAGCACCGACAACAGCAGAATGGTGGCGGCAGAACCCAGCAGGGTGAACCACAGCTGGAAGCGCGCCTCACCCAGCAGCCGCTGCATATCACCATCCAGTTGTCGCAGCAGTTGATCCTGCAGCTTTTTCAGATTGGCCATTTGGGCGCTGGCGGTCTTGAACCACAGGGCCGGTGCCACGCCCAGCGGCTGCCCCAAGGGCACGGCCATGATCTGCTGGCGCATGGCCTGTACCGCAGCCGCCTCGGCGGACTGATCGGCCTGCTGTGATGCCTGGCGAATCTCGGCAGATGCCACCAGCCGCAGCTGGCTGGCACAGGCTTGTTGCCGGGCCTGCATGCCAGCAGCCTGCAGCAAGGCGGCCTGGTCAAAACTGCCCCGCCCCAGCAGGCCATTGATGAAGCCACGCTCCCGCCCGGCAAATTCCTTCTGGCATTGCAGATTGAGCAGCGCCACCGCATCGTGCAGCAGCCCGGCATCGCTGGTGCTGCCTGCCAAGCCGGCAATCAGGCCAATCAGCTGTTCGATATTGCCCGAGTAAGCGGCAAACATTTGCGCCGCCGGCTGGCTACGGCTGTCGATGGCGGCGCGCCCCTGCAGCAGGCTGCGCACCTGACCCTCCGCCGCTGTCGCCTGCGTGGCCTCTGGCAACTGCGCCAGGCTGGCGTGGAAGTCGGCCAGCGCGCTGTCAGTTTGCTGCCGTGCGCTTTGCAGATCGGCCGGCAGGCTGCTGCCTGCCACGCTCAGAAAGCCATTGCTCAAGCCCCGTTCGGCCTGCAACTGGTGAATCAGGCTGCTGGCCTTGCCAGCCACCTGCAATAGCTGGCCGGAAGCCTGCAGACGCGACAGGCTGTGCCATTTTTCCAGCGACAGCACGCCGGCAAGGCCGGCAATCACCAGGACGAAAGGCAGGATCAGCAGGCTCAGCCTGCTGGCAATGGAGAGTCTGGACAACATGACAGCCTCACAATCGGCGTGGGGGGAGTGGTGTGTTGCAATGCACTAACAGCATAGGCAATTTTTAACTGACAGCAAATATGCCGATAAAGTAAAAAAGGGGAAGCAGCCACGCTTCCCCTGCTCTCCCCGTTACCAGGGAGCTTGTCAGCCGCGCTGGATCAGCAGCGGATTTCCGCGTTCTGGCGCGCGTAGAACCACCAGTTGATCAGCACGCAGCTGGCATAGAACAGGATGAAGGCATACAGCGCAGCCTCCACACCACCGGTCATGGCAATGGAAGTGCCATAGCTCTTGGGAATGAAGAAGCCGCCATACGCACCAATCGCACCAGAGAAGCCCAGCACGGCTGCGGCCTCGCGCGTGGCATCGGCCTGCGCCTGCTTCTGTGCCGCCTCACCCTTGCCGGCCAGACGCTGATGCAGCGTCAGGAAAATCACCGGCACCTGCATGAAGGTAGAACCATTGCCCAGCCCGGTCAGGGCAAACAGGCAGAGGAACATGGCGAAGAAGCCCTGGAAGTTGCCACCCTGGCCAGCATGCGGCAGAAAGCCCAGCACGCCGCCCACTGCCAGCATCATCAGCACAAACACCGCCTGGGTCACCTTGGCACCGCCGATCTTGTCCGCGATCCAGCCACCGACCGGACGGGCCAGCGCCCCCACCAGCGGGCCGTAGAACACATACTTGGTGGGGTCTACATCCGGGAACTGGCCTTTCATCAGCAGCGGGAAACCAGCGGAGAAACCGATAAAGGAGCCGAAAGTGCCGATATACAGCCAGCACATCAACCAATTGTGCTTGCGCCGGAAAATCACCACCTGGTCGGCAAACGAGGCGCGGGCCGAGGCAATGTCATTCATGCCCAGCCAGGCAGCGACAGTGGACAGCACGATGAACGGCACCCAGACAAAACCGGCATTCTGCAGCCACATTTTCTTGTGCACCGCGCCCTTGATCCAGGTTTGCGGGTCGCCGCCAAAGGCACCGAACACGCCCATGGTGATCACCAGCGGCACCACAAACTGCACCAGCGACACCCCCAGGTTGCCCAGACCGGCATTCAGACCCAGCGCCGTGCCCTTTTCCGCCTTGGGGAAAAAGAAGCTGATATTGGACATGGATGAGCTGAAGTTACCGCCACCAAAACCGCACAGCAGCGCCAGCACCACCATGGTGATGTAGCTGGTATTCGGGTCCTGCACGGCAAAGCCGATGCCGATTGCCGGAATCAGCAGGCTGGCAGTGGACAGGGCCGTCCATTTGCGGCCACCAAACACCGGCACCATGAAGCTGTAGAAAATCCGCAGGGTGGCACCGGACAAGGCCGGCAGCGCCGCCAGCCAGAACAGCTGGTTTTGCGAATAGCCGAAACCGATATTCGGCATGTTCAGCACCGCCACGCTCCACACCTGCCAGATGACAAAGGCCAGCATCAACGCCGGGATGGATATCCACAGATTGCGCCGTGCTACCGCCTTGCCTTGCTGCTGCCAGAATTCGGCATTCTCCGGTTCCCACCGGTTAAGTATATGTGACATCAAGTCCTCCCTGACGGCACGCTGACCGTCAATCAAAAATGGGGTTGGCGCGATCAGGCCGACTGTCTGGCAACGCTGGCAACGGCCTTGCCCTGCGCGGGCTTAAAGGAAAAATGCATCCACACCAGCGACACGCATACCGTGCCGTACAGCAGCATGAAAGCGCTGGTACGCACACCGGTCACATCCAGCAGCACACCGAACAGGATGGGCAACAGGAAACCGCCCATGCCGCCAGCCAGGCCTACCACGCCGGATACTGCGCCGATATTGTCGGGAAACTCATTGGCAATGAACTTGAACACCGAGGCCTTGCCGATGGCCATGGCAATGCCCACGCCAAACAGCATCAGGGTGAACTGGGTCACGCCCAGGCCGATATGAAAGCTTTGCACGCCGTGCGTGGTGGTAATGCTGAAGTCGGTTTGCGGGTAGGACAGGATGAAAAAGGCCACCCAGCAGGTCCACATCACGCCCCAGGTCACCTTGTAAGGGCCGAAACGGTCGGACAGCCAGCCGCCCATGGCACGCAGCACGCCGCCAGGCAGGGAGAAACAGGCCGCCAGAAACGCGGCATGCTTGATATCAAAGCCATACTCGCCAACGTAGTATTTGGTCATCCACAAGGCCAGCGCCACATAGCCGCCAAACACCACTGAGTAATACTGGCAATAGCGCAGCACCGCCGGGTCTTTCATCAGGGCCAGCTGCTGGCGCAGGCTCACCTTGCTGCTGACCAGATGGGCAGAATCCTGATAGGAAAACAGCCAGAACAGGATGGCCGTTACCAGCATGGTGATGGCGTATACCGTGGGCACCATCTGCCAGCCGGCCACGGCAATAATGGTGGGCGCCACCAGTTTGGTGAGCGAGGAACCGGCATTACCGGCACCAAACACCCCCATGGCCATGCCCTGCTGCTCGGGACGGAACCAGCGCGCCACATAAGGCGTGCCTACCGAAAAAGCACCGCCAGCCAGCCCTACCAGCAGGCCGATGGCCAGAAACTGCCAGTAAGCGGTGGCGTACTGCATGATGAAAATAAAGGGCACGCATACTAGCATCAGCACAAACATCACGATGCGGCCGCCGAAACGGTCGGTCCAGATGCCCAGTGGTACGCGGATCAGCGAGCCGGACAGCACCGGCGTCGCCGCCAGGATGCCGAATTCGGTTTCATTCAGGCCCAGATGCTGCTTGATGGGGATGCCCAAAACCGCAAACATCATCCAGATCATGAAACAGATGGTAAATGCCAGGGTGCTGGATGCCAGCACGGCGTACTGCTTGAAGCGTGGGGAAGCCATGGTGCCTTGCTCCGCGATGGGGATAGCAGGCATTTAACCCTGATACGCACACGGGAAATATTCGCCGATAGCAGCAAAACGCGCAGCATGAGGAGCTAGCCCGACCCTGCAGATGGGGAAGCCGGACTAATCACAAAGTAGCATGCCCCCCCCGCGCGGCCTTAGCCATTGCAGCCGGCCCCGGACATGTCACGCCACTGCGCCCTACCCCTTACGGAGAATTGCTGTCCGGCAGGCCAGGGGTTATTGTGGGCAGCATTGCCTTTGGCAATACCATGCCACCCGCCACCCGGATGCCCCGCACGATGATGCTCTACCAGACCCCGCGCCTAAGCAGCCTGTCCACCAAGCTCTTGCTGCTGACCATCGCCTGGCTGCTGCTGGCCATGACCTCCATCGGCTACACCCTCATCCTGTCGTGGAAGCTGGAAGGCGGCGCTGCCGCCATCAACGATGCCGGCAGCTTGCGCATGCGCAGCTACCATATCGCGCTGCAAGTAAGCGAAGGCGCACCACTGGCCACCATCCAGGAAGGCGAGCAGCAGTTTGCGGCCATCCTGGCCCGGCTGAAGCAGGGCGACCCGGCGCGGCCGCTGTTCCTGCCGGACAATGTCACGGTCAGGCAGCAGGTGCGCGATATCGAGCACTCATGGCAGTCCGACATGCTGCCGCTGCTGGAAACCACAGCCAGTCAGCATGCCGGCCAGCGCCAGATGGAAAGCCCGGACATCGCCCGCTTCGTCAACCGTATCGACCGCCTGGTCAAGCTGGTGGAAGAAGACAACGCCCGCAATACCACCCTGCTGCGCTTTTTCCAGATGGCGCTGATCGCCATGGCCATCATTGGCTCGTTCAGCATGATGTTCCTGCTGTTCCTGCTGGTGATCCGCCCGCTCAACACCCTGGGCGAAGGCATGCTGCGACTGCGTGACGGCAATCTGGACGCCCGGGTCAGCGTGGACAACAACGACGAATTCGCCACCATTGCTACTGGTTTCAACCAGATGGCCGACCGTTTGCAGGACCTGTACGCCACACTGGAACAGAAAGTGGCTGACAAGACCCGCTCGGTGGAATACAAGAACCGCCAGTTGGCCGCCCTGTATAACGTCACTGCATTCCTGCATGACTCGCACAGCCTGACCGACATGTGCAGCGGCTTCATCGAGCGGCTGATCGAGCTGACCGGTGCCGATGCCGGCAGCGTGCGGCTGGTGGATTTCAAACGCGGACGGCTGGAGTTGATCGCCCAGAACGGCCTGCCGGCCGAGCTGCAGGAAGAAGACGATTGCGCCACGCTCAATGGCTGCCTGTGTGGCGATACCGTGCCGCAGCCCTTCTCCGTGCTGCACCGCTTCGACCAGCTGCCGGCGGCGACCGAAAAGCACTGCCAGCGCGCCGGCTTCTCCAGCATTGCCGTGTTTCACATCCGGCACAACCAGACCAATGTCGGCATTTTCACCCTGTACTTCTATCAGGACCCCAAGCTGGCCACGCAAGACCAGTTTCTGCTGGAAACCCTGGGCAGCCATCTGGGCGTGGCGGTGGAAAACCATCGCCTGGCAGCCCGCGACCGCCAGTTTGCCGTATCAGAAGAGCGCAACCTGATGGCCCAGGGCCTGCACGACAGCATTGCCCAGTCGCTGTCCTTCCTGAATCTGCAAGTACAGATGCTGGACGCCGCACTGGCCGAGCAGCAAATGGAGCAGGCACAGGAAAACCTCGGTTTCATCCGCGCCGGGGTGCAGGAATGCTATGAAGACGTGCGCGAACTGCTGCTGAATTTCCGCACCCGCATCAGCAAGGAAGATTTTTCCGATGCCGTGCGCACCCTGCTGGAGCGCTTTGAAAAGCAGACGCATATCCCCACCCAGCTCAATATGGGTGGTGACGGGCTGGCGCTCAATCCACAGCAGCAGTTGCAGCTGATCTTCATCCTGCAAGAAGCGCTGTCCAATGTGCGCAAGCATGCGCAGGCACAGCGCGTACGCATAGAAATACTCAACCAGGCCGATTTCAGCATGAGCATACGGGACGATGGCTGCGGCTTTGATGAGGATGTCGTTGCCACCCGCCGCGCCAGCCATGTCGGGCTATCCATCATGCAGGAGCGCGCAGCCCGCATTCGCAGCCAGATCAGCATTCATCCCCATCCGCACGGCGGCACCGAAGTACAATTGCTGCTACCACAAAGTGAAAGACAAGCCGCATGACACCCATCCGCATTTTGCTGGTTGACGACCACACCCTGTTCCGCAGCGGCCTGAAGGCGCTGCTGCAACGACAAAGTGATTTCGACATCATTGGCGAAGCGGCCGATGGCCTGGAAGGCGTCAAGCTGTGCGAACAACTGAAGCCGGACGTGGTCCTGCTGGATATCGACATGCCGCAGATGAACGGGCGCGAGGCGCTGGCACAGATCATGGTCAGCCAGCCGCAACTGGCGGTGCTGATGCTCACCGTATCGGAAGACGGTGAAGATCTGGCCGAATGCCTGAAACTGGGCGCGCGCGGCTATCTGCTGAAAAACATCAATGCCGACTTCCTGCTGGCCAGCATTCGCCGCGCAGTGGATGGCGACAGCGTGCTGTCGCCGGAAATGACCTCGCGGCTGCTGCAACAGCTACGCAGCGTCGACACGCAGAAAAACAAGCCGACCGGGCTGGATCAACTGACCCAGCGTGAACGCGAAATCCTGGCCTGGCTCAGCCGGGGCATCAGCAACAAGGAAATCGCCCGTGCGCTGGATCTGGCCGAAAGCACCATCAAGGTGCATGTACAGAACATCCTGCGCAAACTGAACCTGAATGGCCGGGTACAGGCCGCGCTGTTTGCCGTGGAGCACGGGCTGGACAAGCTGCCCTGAAGCCAGGGCGGTATCCGCCCTTTCGCACCAGCCCCCTACTCCCTCAGACCTAGCGAAAACCCCACCACCGGCCAACTGGCAAGCCCGCTGGATGCGCCTACACTCTGGCCATTCTCCCCTCAGAGGGTCAGCCATGTTACGCGACCGTTTTGGCAGAAGCATCGACTATCTGCGGCTATCCGTTACCGACCGCTGCGATCTGCGCTGCAGCTACTGCATACCCAAGGGTTTCAAGAACTTTGAAGAACCGGCCAACTGGCTGGGCTTTGCCGAAATCCAGCGGGTGGTGGCAGCCTTTGCCCGCCTGGGAACCCGGCGCTTTCGCCTGACCGGCGGCGAACCGCTATTACGGCGCAATCTGCCTGAGCTGATCGGCATGCTCGCCAGCCAGCCCGGTGTGGACGACCTGTCGCTCAGCACCAATGGCACCCAGCTGGCCGCTCAGGCCGGCGCGCTCAAGGCGGCAGGCTTGCAACGCCTGAACGTCAGCCTCGACTCGCTACGGCGAGACTGCGTCGCCAGCATCAGCGGCAGCGACAGCCTGGAGCAGGTATTGCAAGGCCTGTCGGTCGCCCGCGCTGCCGGTTTCAAGAGCATCAAGATCAATATGGTGCCACTGGCCGGCGTCAACGACCACGATATCGACGCCATGCTGGCTTACTGCAAGACACATGGATTCATCCTGCGCCTGATCGAAGCCATGCCCATGGGCCATACCGGCCAGCAAGCAGACGGGCTGGATTTGTCACAGCTCTTGCACAGCCTGAGCGAACGCCATGGCCTGACCCCCAGCGCGCTAAGCCTGGGCGGCGGCCCCGCACGCTACTGGCAAAGCCCGGATGGCAGCTGCACGCTGGGGCTGATTACGCCGATGTCGCAGCATTTCTGCGCCAGCTGCAACCGGGTGCGCCTGTCGGTGGATGGCACCTTGTATATGTGCCTGGGACAAGAGGAAAAGCTGGAACTGCGCCCGCTGCTGCGCGCAGGCTGCAGCGATGCCGAACTGGAAACGGCCATTCGCACCGCCATCGAACTAAAACCGGAACGCCACGAATTCAACCAGCAACCGCAGCAAATCATGCGTTTCATGTCGATGACCGGGGGCTGAGGCCAGCCCATCATGCAAGGAGCGAGCTACCGGCCAAGGCAGGGCTCGCTCATCCCACCACGCGAATCAGTCCCCTGGCTTGTACCAAGTCCCCGTCCCCGCATGACGCATATTTTTACCGTCAGCCGCTGTTTTCAGTCCCCAACATAAACAAACGGCGCCCAGAAGAAAGGGTGTGCGCGCGAAACCTGCTGCCCGGCACTGCCATAGCGGCTTTGCTTGAGCTCACGCCGTGCCGCTTCGATAGCCGCCGTGGCGCTGCTGCCGGCCTTCAGGCGGCTGAACGTGGCCACCATCAATTCCTGCGTGGCCTGGCTTTCCACACTCCAGTGACTGACCAGCAAGCCCTGCGCGCCAGCATACATAAAGGCCCGCGCCAGGCCGGCAAAGCCTTCGCCGCTATGCGCCACATCATGCTCGCCAGCGGTATTGCAGGCAGACAGCACCACCAGCTCGGCGCTCAGGTTCAGTTGATCCACCACCTCATGCATGGTCAGCAGGCCGTCCTCACCATGCAGATTGCCGGACAGCGACAGCAATAGCGCAGGCTCCGGATGCAGGCGACTGCTGTCGCTCCCCTCATCCGCCAAGGATTCCTTGAGCATGACAAACTCGCCGCCCAGCAAACCGTGGGTGGCAAAGTGCAGGTAGCGGGTGGTGCTGAGGTCCAGATGCTTCAGCGTGTATTCCTGCGCATTTTCTTCCAGGTACAGGGTGTTGTTGCCACCCAGGATACGGTCGATGCCACGGGCCTCCTGCGCGGTTTCCGGCAGGCGCGGAATATTCAGCTGGCTGGCCTTGGGCTTGCCATAGTTGCGGGTCAGGCTTTGCCCCAGCAGGCTGGAGAAAAAGCCCGATTCCTGCTGCGCCGTCGCATCGAACAGCGGGTCGGCAAAGGACACCAGCTCGTGCCGGTAGGCAATGCGCGGGCGACGGTATTCACGCATCGACACCAGTGAGGACAGGCTGGGCAAATAAGCCAGCTGGTAGCGGTCGCCCAGATAATGCAGACCGGCATACTCGCCCAGCAGCGGCTGTTGCTGGCGGGCCTGGGCAAACTGTTGCTGGTCGGTGTCATCCCAGCGGGTGATCAGCATTTCCAGCGGCAGGGTGTGCAGCGGGCCATCGCCCACCGACAGCAGCCGGCTTCCCGGCTTCAGCCAGGGCTCCAGCGGCTGGAACAGCTGCTGATAGGCGCGGTACAGCAGGGCCGGGTCCAGTTGCTGCAAGCTGGCCATGGCGTCGCCGGCGGCCTCCTCCGGTGCGCGTAGTGCGGTAACCAGCTCGGCCACCTGCTTTTTCCCCACGGGCAGTCGCACCATGTGAAAACTATCGGTGGTGGTGACAAAAGCCAGGGTTTCCTTGTCGAGCAGGAAATAAGTCAGCAGGCTTTCGCCGGGATGCAGGATGTTCTTTTGCAGGCGCTGCACGTCTACCGCTTTGGGTTCGGCCAGGTCCATGAAGCGCGGAAACTGCTGCCACAGCTGTTGGTTGACGCCTTGCAGCGCCTGGCGCGCCTGGTGGATATCGGCATCGATACGCTGCCGGCTGGCCTGTACCCGCTCCTGCACCAGCTTGTCCCTGCCGGTGTTGTCACTGTCGCTGGAGGCCGCTCGCCCATCATCCGGATTTTCATTGAAGGCCCCGGTATTGGTGCGTTCGCGGCGCAACTCGGCCAGACGGGTCTGCAGCTCTTGCTGCTGTCGGCGCAAGGCGCGGAAGCTGCTGTTGTCGTTCAGGCGGCTGACATCGGCCTGCTTCAGCAGTTCGCTGAACAAACGGCTCTGGGTACGCGACACCACCGCCAGGATCTGCCGGTCGTAGCCGGCCGTTGGCTGCTGCTGGTGCAGACGCAACAGCAGCTGGATGGTTTCCAGATAATTGACATGAAAGCGCGAGACAAAACCTTCACGCACGCCATCATCCAGCCCGCGCGTCTGGGCAAACTGCTTGTCTACCGCGTCCAGCGTCTGCTGATAGATGGCCAGCGCCTCTTCCAGCCGGCCGTGGCGGGCGAGAAAACGCCCATACAGCAGGCCGGCGCGGCTGAAACTGTTCAGCGCATTCAGCTGCTCCAGCTGGGCGACCGCAGGTCGATACAGTGCGTCTGCCTCTGCGTCCTGCCCGCCATTCTCCAGCGCCAGCGCCAGATCGACGCCACTTTGCGCGGTGAGCGGATGCAACGGCCCCAGTACCTGGCTGGATAGCTGACGGGCCTGGCGCAGCACGCTGACGGCCTCTGCATAGCGCTTTTGCTGCAGATACAGCATGCCCTGGGAATTCAATATCTGAATGCTGGTGGCCGACTCTTTGGCACCCGGCAACTGGTGATAGCGGTCCAGTGCCTGCTGATAGAATTTCTCCTCAGCCGCCCGGTTGCCCAGGCCCGCCTGACACAAGCCATGCAGGTAGAGGCTGCTGGCACGCACTTTGGTCACGGTATTCGGGCCGGAGCCGTTATCGTCCGGGTCCATCGGCTCGGCCACCACCTTGAGCGCATCCGCTTTCTGCAGCACCTCCTCCGCCTGCTTGTCCTGATGCAGCTGGTGCAGCACGGAGGCCTGCAGATTGTAGAGCTCCACCATGGAGATGCGATCCGGCGCATACGCCAGCTGGCGGCGCATGCCTTCGCTGATGAAGGCCTGTGCTTCCTGGAAACGAGCCTGACGGATCATCAGCTTGGCCAGATTCTTCAGCACGCCAATCGGCTGGCGATTATTGCTGCCATGCTTGCTTTCAACCAGTGGCAGTGCCTGACGCAGCACCACTTCGGCCTCCACCCATTTGCCACGCATCACCAGCGTGCCGCCAAGGTTACGGTAGCCATCGCCCAGATGGTCGGTACCCAGGCTCATGGCCACGCGGGAGCGGGCGGTGGCTTCGGCATTCGGGTAGTCCTCCTGCAGCATGTACTGGGTCCACTGCCAGCCCATCTCCGACACCTGGCGGCCCAGTCCGTTACCGGCAAAGGCCGGGCTGGCCAGCAACAGGGCCAGCACAGCCAGCCGATGACGCAAGGGGCTGCGCTGGCGCAAAGTCGGACACAGCAATTTCAACAGCGTGGCAACACGGCCAGGACGATGGCAAACAGACATGCAGGGGCTCGATCAGGGTTTTCTGGTCAGGATGACGCGATTGATGACGGCATTGCCACCCGCGTCCTTGTAGTAATACACCTTGGCGTTGTAGCGCTTGGCCTGCGCATTCACCAGTGCTTCCCGCGCCTCCCCCACCATGGAATACATGATGGGCAGCAGGGCAAACAGTGCGCGCTGGTTCAACTGGGCCGGCTCGGGGATTTCCTGCAGCTCCATCAGGCCATTCTCGCCAATCAGCGACAGCCAGCGGTCCAGCCGCGGCGAGATATTGGTCAGGGTAATCTGGCCGGACATGGTGATTTCCAGCTTGTCCGGCTGCTTGCTCAGTTCGTTGTACAAGCGGCCATCAAACAGTTTGGAATCAATGAACATCAGGCTCTGGCTGGTCGGCTGCGCCGGTGGGGTGCTGGCCGGCAGCGGAAGGTTTTCTGCATGGCTCAGGCTGGCAGCCAGCAACAACAGGGTGGCGAGGCGTTTCATGCGCGGTTCTCCATGGGAGGGATTGGGGGCGAACGGGCTAGTCCACTTCCTGCAATGGCAACAGCGCCGAGGCAAAGGCATCCGAACAGCGTTTGCTGACCTGCAGGTTACGCAGCGGGGTGGCGCTGCTGCACTCTGTCATGCCGGTATTGGCCGAACTGGCCATCACCTGCTGCAACAGGGAACGGCCCTGCTTGTCGAGCAGGGTCTGCACAAAGGGGCCGGCCGCTTCGCCCTTCAGCTGTTTGAGCTGGCGCGGCGAGTCGGTCACCATCACCAACAGGCTGTCACGCCCTGCCGGCCCACCGGCGTCCACCTGCCATGTCTTGCGTGGCAATTGCACGGTCTGCCCGGCCTTGATCCGGTTGTCGCCATCCAGCTTGTTGGGGTAGAGCAGGTAGAGGCTCTTGCCATCCGAACCGGCCAGCGCAATGTAGAGATAGCCGTCCTGCGGTGCAGTCACGCTGAGTTCCAGCTTGTCGCGGCCTATCTTCAGCTGCTCGCGCCCCATTTTGACCTGCAGTTCACGGCTACCATCGCGCTGGGCATGAATCTGCTCCAGAATTTCCGCCGGGCTGGCCTGGTGTACAACAGTTTGCGGCAGCGGTGCCGGACGGTTGGCGGAGGCCGGCGTGGCAAGGGGCGGTGTGGGCGGTGTCGGTGTCACGAAGGCGCTCTTGATCCAGGCCGGCACAAATTCCTTGTTGCCACCTACCGTCATGTGCTGACCCAGCACACCGGGCTGATTGGCCAGATTGTCATCCAGCTTGGCCTGGGCACAGCGGGTGATTTCATCCACGGTAATGGCACCACTGCCATCCAGATCACGCGCCTCACCCTGCAGGCAATCGCGCCAGGCAGTAGTGGCCAGGCCTCCGCGCTGGGCATTGTCAAAAGACACTTCGTCCGGCTTGCTGGCGGCGATATGAACAATATTCTGCGGCAGACCGCCCTGCTCTTTCAGCGCGGCGCTGAGCGAGCGTGTTTTGAAATTGCTGGGGCTGAAGCAACTGCCCGGTGCCGTTTCGGAGGTGAACTTGGGGGTATACAGGGTATTGTTGATGGTCAGCGCCCGCGTCTTCATCGGATTGGCCACCACGCCACCGGAGAAGCAGGAGTCATAAAACACCATCATCTTGTCGGTCTTGCGCGCCAGCGGCTCCAGCAACTTGCCCATTTCCCGGTTGCTCAGCACATCGCCATCGGTGGCGACCAGGCCCTCGGTACACATGCCCTCGGCACTGCTCGATTCATGCCAGCGAGTGCCATGACCGGAGTAATAAACAAACAGCCGGTCACCGCTGTGCAGGCGCTGGTTTAATTGGGCAATCGCCTGGCGGATATGCTCGGCCGTGGCCTGCTCATCGCGCAGATAGCTGATGTTTTCGTCCGGAATACCCATGCTGGCCGCCATCTGGTGCGCACTGCCCATATCATGCTGCACCCCCTTGAGCGATGGAATGGCGGCATTGCTGTAATGCCCAATGCCGATGATCAGCGCAAAACGGTTGTTCACCACGGCCGGGGCATCGGCCGCCAGGGTGATGCCAGAGGCGCACAGCGCGGCCAGCGTGGCGGATAACAGGCTTTTCTTCATCGCAGTGGCTTTCACGGATTGACCTGATCGGTATTGACGATACGAACGCGGCGGTTTTCAGCTGCATAGGGGTCTGCCTTGTTGGCCGGCTCGTCCGAACCCTTGCCTAGTGCGCGCAATTGCTGGGCAGCAACGCCACGGGTAATCAGCAGCTTGCGTACGGCATCGGCCCGCAGCTGCGACAGCTTGCGGTTATAGGCTGGCAGGCCCTTGGCATCGGTATGCCCCTCGATCAGGAAATGAAAGTCGCGCAACTCGCTGGACTGCAGCGCCGAGGCCAGCCGTGCCAGCGCCTGCTGGCTAGCGCTGCTGATCTGTACCGAATTGGGATCAAACTGAATGGCCAGCGACAGGCTGGGCGCAGCCTCGGCCTGCGGTGGCGTGGCTGCAAGCGGCGCGGCGGCGACCGGCGTCGGCTGGTTACTCGCCGCAGGCACGGCGGGTGGCAGATTGACACTGTCGACGGCGGCCTCGGCAGCAGGCTCGGCCACCGGCTTGACCGGGCTCACCTGCAGATTGCGCAAGCTGCGGGTTTTCAGTGGCTTGAGCGACTCGATCATGGACCGGGTATCCGGCGCATCTTCTGCCTGCGCCACGCCTTGACAAACGAATAAAAACGCCATGACACCCCATGCCAGACGCAGCATGCTCTTGTTCTTGTACATCACGACTCCCTGCCATTTTTATTGATGGTTTCTTGTATGGCGGGCCTTCCCGGCCCGCAGACACTCCGGCAGCACCCGACAGCCACCACATATCCCATTTTCATGATAACAAACTGGCCTGCAAAAACCGAAAAAGCAAAGCATTTTTGTCAAGTGATAGAGGTAGCAACAACACCGCGACAAGGGACAGTGATCCACCCTTTGGGCAAGAAGGCCCGCTCAGGATGAGTGCGCCCTGCCAGAGCAACTGGCGGTGGTGGGCATGCAGCGAGGGTGGAACGCAGCAAATGCAACAGCCCGGTCTTTCACAGGAAAGATACCGGGCTGGCAGGAAGCGCTGACGGGCCTTGTCAGTGCTTGAGCATCACATGGCGCACGCAGCTGTAGTCTTCCAGCGCGTACATGGACATGTCTTTGCCGTAGCCGGAACGCTTCATGCCGCCATGCGGCATTTCGTTCACCAGCATGAAGTGGGTATTCACCCAAGTGCAGCCATATTGCAATTGCGCACTCAGCTGCATGGCGCGCCCCACATCGGCAGTCCATACCGAGCTGGCCAGGCCGTAATCCGAATCATTGGCCCACTGGATGACCTGATCGGCATCGTCGAACGGGGTAATGGACACCACCGGGCCAAACACCTCGCGTTGCACGATTTCATCCTGCTGCTGCGCACCGGCAATCACCGTGGGCTGGTAGAAAAAGCCCGGCCCCTCACCCAGCTTGCCACCGGTCAGCACCTCGACATGGGACAGTTGCTGGGCGCGCTCGACAAAGCTGGCGACGCGATTGCGCTGACGTTCGGAAATCAGCGGCCCCATCTCCACGCCATCCAGGTGTTGATGGCCCACTTTGATGGTGCTGACGGCACTGGCCAGATCAGCAGCAAAACGTTCGTACAGCCCTTTTTGCACATACAGGCGGCAGGCTGCAGTGCAGTCCTGGCCAGCGTTGTAATAACCAAAAGCACGGATGCCCTCTACTGCGGAAGCCAGATCGGCATCATCAAAAATGATCACCGGCGCCTTGCCGCCCAGCTCCAGATGGGTACGCTTGACCGAGCGCGAGGCGGTTTCCAGCACACGCTGCCCCGTGGAAACATCACCCGTAATGGAGATCATGCGGACCTGCGGCTGGGAAATCAGCGGGCTACCCACGGTTTCGCCACGGCCCAGCACCAGGTTGAACACCCCGGCCGGAAACAGACCTGCCACCAGCTCGGCCAGCTTCAGCGTGGACAGCGGCGTCTGTTCCGATGGCTTGAGCACCACGGTATTGCCGGCAGCCAGCGCCGGGGCAATTTTCCAGGCGGCCATCATCAGCGGGTAGTTCCACGGTGCAATCGACGCCACCACGCCCAGCGGGTCGCGGCGAATCATGCTGGTATGGCCTGGCAGATATTCACCGGCCAGCATGCCCGTCTGGGCACGCACCGCACCGGCAAAGAAGCGGAACACGTCCACCACGGCGGGGATTTCATCGTTCAGTGCCAGATGATAGGGCTTGCCACAGTTAAGCGACTCGAGCCGGGCAAATTCCGGCCCGCGCGCCTCGATGGCATCCGCCAGTTGCAACAGGCGTTCGGATCGCTCACGCGGGCTGGTGCGCGCCCAGGCCGGGAAGGCTGCCTGGGCCGCCGCCACCGCCGCCTGCACCTGCTCCAGTGACGCTTCGTTGACATGCACAATCAGCTCGCCAGTGGCCGGGTTGAGAATGCCCTCCTGCTCGCCCTCTCCCGTCACGAATTCGCCGTTGATCAGCATCTTGCATTGCAGAGTCTTGTCCATGCTTGTTCCTCGTCTTATTTGCCGCTACCGGCAATGTCTTCCGTGCCACGGGTCAGGGTGTAGGCAGCCAGAATGGGCAGTGCTGTCATCAGCATCACGCACAGGGCCACCACATTGGTAATGGGTACATCGCGCGGGCGGCTCAGCTGGTTCAGCATCCAGATGGGCAGTGTCACTTCATTGCCCGCGGTAAAAGTGGTGACAATGATTTCGTCAAAGCTCAGGGCAAAGGCCAGCATGCCCCCGGCCAGCAGCGCGGTAGCAATTTGCGGCAGGATGACATAGCGGAAGCTTTGCCACATATTGGCACCCAAGTCCTGCGAGGCCTCCAGCAGGCTGGTGCTGATGCGGCGAAAGCGGGCAATCACATTGTTGTACACCACCACCACACAGAAGGTGGCGTGGCCGATGGCGATGGTCCAGAAGCCGGGTGTGATGTCCGCCAGCCGGAATGCCGACAGCAAGGCAATGCCGGTAATGATGCCGGGCAGCGCAATCGGCAGGATCAGCATCATGGTGATGGCGTCCTTGCCCAGAAAGTCGCGCCGATACAGCGCAGCAGCTGCCAGGGTACCCAGCAGCAGCGCCAGCACCGTGGCCAGCGCGGCCAGCCGCACTGACAGGCCAATGGCGGCCATCACGTCATCACGAGCAAAGGCAGCGGCAAACCAGCCCAGGGTAAAGCCCTGTGGCGGAAAGCTGTAACCGGAACTCTCCGCGTTGAAGGCATACAGCACGATGACGGCAATGGGCAGAAACAGAAAGCCGATGCCACCAAAGGCCAGCAGACGCAGCCACCACGGCGCGCGGTCGGATTGATCAGAGTGCATCGAACGCTCCCAGTTTGCGGGCACCCAGCAGGTACAAGCCGATGATGCATACCGGCACCACGGTAAAGGCGGCGGCCAGCGGCATATTGCCGATGGAACCCTGCATGGTGTACACCATGGAGCCGATGAACAGGCCGGAAGGGCCAATCAGCTGCGGAATGATGTAATCGCCCAGTGTCAGCGAGAAGGTGAAGATGGAACCGGCCACCACGCCCGGAAAGGCCAGCGGCAGGATGACGTGACGGAAGGTTTGCGCACCACTGGCCCCCAGATCGCTGCTGGCCTGCAGCAGATTGGCCGGCACCCGCTCCAAAGCCGCCTGAATCGGCAGAATCATGAAGGGCAGCCAGATATAGGTGAACACGGTAAAGCGCCCCAGATTGGACGTGGTCAGCGAATTCCCCCCGATCAGCGGCAGCGCCATCAACCAGTCGACAATCCCCTGCAGGCCCAGCGTCTGGTAAGCCCAGTACACGATGCCGCCCTTGGCCAGCAGTACGGTCCAGGCATACACCTTGACGATATAGCTAGCCCACATCGGCAGCATCACCGCCACATAGAAAAAGCCCTTCTGCCAGCCACGGGCATAGCGCACCATGTAATAGGCCAGCGGGAAAGCCATTACCGCCGAGGCCAGCGACACCAGCGTGGCCATGCTGAGCGTGCGCAGCACCACGTCAAGATTGGCCGGCGACAGCAGCTGGCGGTAGTTGTCCAGCGTCAGTTCGCGGCTGACCGACATGGTGAAGTCGTCAAAGGTCAACACGCTCTGTGCCAGCAAGGTACACAGCGCACCCAGATACACCAGCACGAACCACAGCAGCGGCAGTGCCAGCAGCAAGGCCAGTTGCAGGGCGGGATGGCGATACAGCGCGCCTCCCAGCCGCAACAAGATGCCCGGGCGGGTTGGGGTGGCCTGCCCTTCTGGCAGTGAAACAGTCATCATGTCATCTCCTTAGCCGGCCAGCGCATGCATGGCCTGCGCCGGCAGCCACACCGTAACCGCCTGACCGGGAGTCAACACCTGGCGAGCGGCTGCATCGTCATTGGGCAACACCATGCTGATGATGCGCTCCGGGCCGGCTTCCAGCTCGTAGCGGCTGACCGCGCCCAGGTACTGCACGTCGAGCAGCCGGGTGGGCAAGCGGATGCCATCGCCAGCCTGGCCATCCTGCACCGGGCGGATGCGCTCCGGGCGCACGGCAAAGGCCTGCTGCTGGCCGGTCAGGCTGGCCGCCCAAGCAGCATCGAAAACATTCGACGTCCCGACAAAATCCGCGACAAAGGCGGTAGCCGGCTGGGTATAGAGCACCTGCGGGGCGGCAATCTGTTCGATGCAGCCCTTGTTGAACACCGCCACCCGGTCGGACATCGACAGCGCCTCGCCCTGATCGTGGGTGACATAAATAAAGGTAATACCCAGCTTGCGTTGCAGCGCCTTCAGTTCGGTCTGCATCTGCTCGCGCAGCTTCAGGTCCAGCGCACCCAGCGGTTCGTCCAGCAACAGCACCCGCGGCTGCAGAATCAATGCGCGCGCCAGGGCTACCCGCTGGCGTTGGCCACCGGACAAGGCGGACGGACGGCGGCTGCCATACTGGCCCAGTTTCACCATGTCCAGCATGGCTTCGGCACGGCGGTGGCGCTCGGCCCGCGCCACGCCCTTGATCATCAAGCCGTAGGCCACATTGTCCAGCACGCTCATGTGCGGAAACAGCGCGTAGTCCTGGAACACGGTATTCACATCACGCAGATTGGGCGGCAGGCCGGCAGCTTCGCGGCCAAAAATCTGGATGGAGCCACTGCTGGGCTGCTCGAAACCGGCAATCAGCCGCAAACTGGTGGTTTTGCCTGAGCCGGACGGCCCCAGCATGGAAAAGAATTCGCCCTCGGCAATGGCCAGGTCGATCTGGTCCACCGCACGCACAGCATCGTAATGGCGGCTAACCTGTTGAAAACGGACGGCAAGGGTCATGACTCAAACTCCCGGCTGCCCATCGGCACCGTGCCGACAGGCAGCATGTTCTGCATGCGGTCAGCGACCGCCCATGATGGCAATGTAATCGGCAGTCCAGCGGCTATACGGCACACAGCTGCCCTGGCCACACTTGGCCACTGGCGTACGCCAGAAGCGGATCTGGGCAAAGCGGTCAAAACCGTTGCTCTGGCAGAAATTGCTGCCGCCAGGGGCCTTGGTCTGACAGGCTTCGGCCACCACCGGGTTAGAGCCAAACCACTCGGCCAGACCAGACTGCAGTTTTTTATTGAGCGACCACTCCATCCACTTGTAGGCGCACACCGGGTGCTGCGCCTGGGCATGCAGCATGGTGGTATCAGCCCAACCCGTGGCACCTTCTTGCGGAATGGTGCCGGCCACCGGGAATTTCTCTGCCTGCAGGGTGTTGATGGTGTAACCCCAGGCACTGGATACGGCCACGCCTTCTTTCTTGAAGTCGTTCATCTGCACGGTGACATCGTGCCAGTAGCGATGGGTCAGGCCTTTTTGCTGACGCAGCAGCTTCAGCACGGCGGCGTACTGGGCTTCATTCAGCTCATAGGGGTCTTTGATGCCCAGCTTGGGGTTCTTGTGCATCAGGTAGAGCGCGGCGTCCGCAATGTAGATGGCGCCATCGTAAGCCTGCACCCGGCCCTTGTTGGGCTTGCCATCGGGCAGATTGCCCGGCTCGAACAGCACCGACCAGCTGGTGGGTGCCTTGCTGAAGACCTTGCTGTTGTACATCAGGAAGTTGGCCCCCCACTGGTAGGGTACGCCATAGGGTTTTCCGGCCACGGTAAACCAGTTACCACTCTTCACCCGCGGGTCCAGCGTGTTCCAGCTGGGGATCAACGCCGGGTTGATTTCCTGCACCTTCTTGCCGTAGATCAGCCGCAGCGAAGCATCACCCGAGGCTGTTACCAGGTCGTAATTGGGTGAATTCATCAGCGACACCATTTCGTCCGAGGTGGCCGCGGTTTTCACGTTCACCTGGCAGCCGGTGGACTTTTCGAAACCGGTCACCCAGTCGTAATTCTTGTCGCTCTGCCCGCGCTCGATATAACCGGGCCAGGCAATGATATTGAGTTTGCCTTCCGGCTTGCCCAATGTGGCCAATGGTGCGGCCAGCACGGCAGGGGCAATCAGGCTGGAACTGACCAGGGCGGCGGTCAGGCGAATCAGGCTGCTTTGCATCACGTTTCTCCTTCTCCAAGGACTGCGCATTGTGCGTCTGGGAATGTGTGAGCCGATTCTAGGCAGCACACGGCAGAGCCCCTAGCCAGTCCGGCCAATGACAGGGATTGGAAAAACAGATAGCAATGCTTTGGTGCAGGAGAAAAAGAATAAGACAGGCCGGCGGCTGGACAGCAAGCGCTTGTCCGCAGCAAGACAACAGCATGAGGCGCACTAAGCCATCGCAATAAATGATGGCTTATGAATGATTATCGAAAATACAGATATCAAGAAAAGGTTTGTTTATGACTGCGGCTGTACTCTCTGGCCAGAGCAAGGAAGTTGTGAGTGTTGTCAGAAACCCGCATACCGCGCCGCCACACCACGCCTACTTCCAGCGTTGGGGTTTCTTCCTGTAAGGGCAGCACCTCCAGACGGTCCCCTTCTAGCGACCACGGGCGATAGAGCACATCCGGCATGATGGCCAGGCCAGCCCCGGTGGCCACCAGGCTACGCATGGCCTCGACCGAAGCCGTACGCACCGCCAGTTGCGGCTTGCGGCCAATCTGCCGCCACAAGGCGGTTGCCACATCCTCCAGCTCATCCAGCTTCAGCGCCACCAGCGGCTGCTCGGCCAGGTCCGTCAACGTGACTACGCCACCATCCAGCAAACGATGGCCAGCCGGCAGCCATAAACGATAACTGGACTGCTGCAATACCTCGGCCTGTAGCGCCTGACGGTTCTGAACATTGGAGACGATCAGCACCGCCGCATCCAGCTCGCCATTGACCAGCAGGTGTTCGATATAGTCGCGCTGGTCTTCCACTACCCGCACTTCCACCTGCGGGAAAGTGCTGCGAAAGCGCTCCAGCAGATAAGGCAGGAAATAACCACACACCAGGCTGGTGACACCGATATTGAGCTGGCCGGTTACCGCATCCGGTCGCATCGACAGGGCTTCGCGCGCATGCCGCACCGATGCCAGGATCTGGTGGGCATGACGCAGAAACTGATAACCAGCATGGGTCAGGCTCATGCCACGGGCGTGTCGTGTAAACAGCTGCACCCCCAGGTCAAGCTCCAGCGCACGGATGGCTTCGGTCACCACCGATTGCGATACATTCAGATCCTGCACCGCGCGTGAAATCGACTGCATTTCAGCCACAGCAACAAAATAGCGCACATTTTTCAGCGTGATCGACACTTCCGCCCTCTTCACCCTATTGTTATGGCGCGATTGTGCCCGAGACCCGTTGCTGCGAACAGCCTCATGCCACGGCTGTCCTGCCCAAGCAGGAGCCAAGGGGCATTTCACCCAGAGAAGCCCGCTCGGTCGTGACAACGGACAAGACCTCTTCACCCGCTATGGATGGTCATTCTGTCGGGAGAATGATGCTGATCGGCCGGGTCCCGATGGGAAAGCCGGTTGCCCCATCAATGGCCACGGGCTGAATCTCGGTACCGTTCTCAGTATCCATAAAACGTATCATCTCGCCGCCGCCACGATGCTTGCGGCCCCACGCTCCGATCATGAACAACACCGGCAAGAAGTCTGTGCCTGCCGTAGTCAGGACATATTCGTCACGTGGCGGGTGTTCTGAATAACGCCTCTTCTCCAGCAAACCCTCCTCCGTCAGCTTGGCCAGTCTAGTCGTCAGCATGGTTGGCGCGATTCCCAGGCTTTTCCTGAATTGGTCAAAGCGGGTCAATCCTGCATGCGCATCGCGCAGGATAAGCATGCTCCATGCATCGCCAACCAGGGCAAGGCTGCGGGCGATTGGGCAGGGGTTGCTACAACTATTTTTCTTGTCCATATCAATTTAATAGTGACTATCGAGAAAAAGAACGCTACTGTTACTTTCAAATTGATAGTAACACCTTCGTGACCAAGAATCCATCTGCCCGCCAAAGCTGAAGCAAAGGATGAATGGTCCGCAACCGCTCAACATACAGGAGTTTTCCCATGCTCATCCTCGCGGCCCCGCTGACTTACCTTGTTTTCACGCTGATGACTGTTGGCATTGGTCATGACCTGTCCACGGCAAAGGATGCCACTGCTCAGCCAGCCTACAGCACCGACCCAAGCAGCAATTTGGCCCCGACTGCCGCAGGTATGGCGCAATGAGTCGTTCTACCATTGAATCTGATCAAGCAAGAAACGTTGAGCCCATGCAAGTACTGAGAATGGAGAGAAATTGATGAAAGCCCTTACCTTCAAGCGTTATGGCAAGTCACCCGATATCGGCTTCTCAGACGTGCCGCGTCCCATTCTGAAACCCAATGAGCTACTGGTTGAAGTGCATGCTGCAGGCTTGAACCCGATAGACAACATGATTCCGACCGGAATGTTCAAACCCGTACTGCATTTTCCGCTGCCTGCGACACTCGGCAGCGATCTTGCCGGGGTGGTGATGGAAGTCGGCAGCCGCGTCACGCACTTCAAGCCGGGTGACGCTGTTTTTGCCAGCATTTTTGACCAGGGAACGGGCTCAATTGCCGAGTTTGCTGTTGTGCCGGAAGAGTCTGCCGCACACAAACCGGCCAACTTGGACTTTGTGCAAGCGGCATCCATTCCGATGGTGGGATTGACCTCCTGGCAGGCGCTGAAAGAACGCGCCGAGCTGAAAAAAGGGCAGAAAGTCTTTATCCCGGCGGGCTCAGGTGGCATCGGAACATTTGCAATCCAATTAGCCAAGTATTTGGGTGCCAAGGTTGGCACCACGACGAGTACGAGCAATGTGCAACTGGTAAGCCGTCTTGGTGCTGATGAGGTGGTCGACTACAAGAAACAAGAGTTCGAAAACGTGCTGCACGGCTATGACGTGGTGCTGGGAACCATCAAAGGGGATGCAGTCGAGAAGTCGCTACACATTCTGAAACCAGGCGGCAAGATCGTGTCACTCATTGGCCCGCTGGATGCTGCATTTGCCCGTGCCAAACGCTTGAATTTCGTTCTTACCTTCATTTTTGGCCTGATGAGTCGAAAGATCACACGCCTGGCAAAAAACCGAGGCGTCAGCTACGCCTTTCACTTTGTACGGCCTGATGGTGCTCAGCTCGCTGAAATCGGCAATCTCCTTAATGCAGAGCGCATCCAGCCCGTCATCGACAAAGTATTTCCATTTGCACAAGCAAAGGAAGCCCTTGCCTACCTTGCTCAAGGACGGGCCAAAGGCAAGGTGGTGGTCAAGATCCGATAGCACCTGACACTAGCCACTCCGGCGTTTCCAATTGCGGTCACACCTGAGCAGGTGTGACGTGTTTTCCCTATACGACCTGATTTCCTCAAATGAAAAATGAAAATTCTGTTGTTTTGATCACGGGTGCCTCCAGTGGGATTGGTGCCACCTATGCGGAACGGTTTGCCCGCCGTGGCCACGATCTTGTTCTGGTAGCACGAGACAGAACACGACTGGATGCCCTGGCAACACGCTTGCAGGAAGAATTCAATGTCCTTGTTGAAGTCCTTCCCGCCGATCTGACCCAGCCCACCGACCTGCACGCAGTGGAAGACCGCCTGCGCAATGACGCCAGAATTGGCATCCTGATTAACAACGCAGGCATTGCACAGACAGGCAGCTTTGTGCAGCAGACCCCGGACAGTATCGACCAGCTGATTACGCTGAATACGCAGTCGCTCACGCGGCTTGCCGCTGCGGTTGCCCCGCGCTTTGTACAGGCTGGCAGGGGTTCCATTGTCAACATCGGTTCTGTGGTCGCTTTTGCACCCGAATTTGGCATGTCGATCTACGGTGCAAGCAAGGCCTTCGTCTTGTTCCTGACCCAGGGGCTGCATCAAGAGTTATCCCCCCAAGGCGTCTATGTACAAGCCGTGCTGCCGGCCGCAACCCGTACCGACTTGTGGCAGCGTGCCGGCATCGACATCAATACGCTGCCGGAAGTCATGGATGTTGGCGAGCTGGTCGATGCGGCGCTGCTTGGCTTTGATCGCCGTGAGCTGATCACCATTCCGCCGCTGCATGTAGCCGAACGCTGGGATGCGCTGGATGCTGCACGCCAAGGGCTGATGTCAGACATTCGGCAAGCACAAGCTGCCGCGCGATATCGCGGCTGATGCACAAGTATTTCGGAGAACAGTAATGACGGAAAATCACCTGACTACCCCAACGCGATTTGTTGATGTGGGTGGCGCAAAAATCGCCTACCGGCGCTGGGGTAATGCCAAGGCAGGCCAGCCCCCCTTGCTGTTTCTGCAGCATTTCCGTGGCGGGATGGATCACTGGGACCCATTGATGACAGATGGGCTTGCCGAAGGCCGGGAGGTCATCCTTTACAACGGCCGCGGTATCGCATCGTCTGGCGGTCAAGCACGCACCCGTATCGAAGAGATGGCCGATGATGCCGCCGCCTTTGTTCGCACATTGGGCTTGGAACAAATCGATGTGCTGGGGTTTTCCTTGGGGGGCTTCCAGGCACTGGACCTGACCTGGAGACACCCGACACTGGTGCGCAAGCTGATGCTGCTAGGCACAGGACCGCGCGGGGGCGATCCCGCAATGGAAACACCGGTGCTGACCGCAGCGGCACGGCCAGCCCCTGTATTTGAAGACTTTCTGTATCTGTTTTTTGGCAAGTCCGCACAGGCTGAACAGGCTGCACGTGCATTCTGGGCGCGGCGTCACCAGCGCGTGGAGCAGGACCCGCCATCTTCACCCGAAGTTGCCAGGGCGCAGATTGAGGCCAATATGCTGTATCTGCCCAGATTGTCGGAGGAGGATCCATTCGCTTACCTGCGTGGCATCCAGCAACCCACCTTCATCCTGAACGGAGTAAATGATGTGATGATTCCGACCGTCAACTCATTCTACATGGCGCGAAATCTGCCAAATGCGCAGTTATTCATCTATCCGGATAGCGGCCATGCTGCGCAATTCCAGTACCCGCAGCGCTTCCTGCATCACGCAGCCCATTTTTTGAGTGAGTGATGCCAGCAGCAGCTCTTCCTATTTACCATCCAGTACCTAAGGTTCTGCCATGCTCAAATTCAAGCTCCTGCTGTGGGCGTTCACCCAGCTACTGAAACGACAGATCAAACACAACCCCGATTGCGCGCGTTACGTTGAAGGCAAGAGCCTCGCGTTTCAGATCCGCACCGCGTCTGGGGTTGGTCGTCACTACGTCATCCGCAATGGCACGATTCATTCCTCTGCAGAGCTGGCATCGAATCCGCAATTTACCTTGAACTTCAGGGATGCAGCCAAAGGCTTTGCCATCCTGGCGGCAAAAGATAGCCAGGCTGCCTTCCTGCGTGGTCTTGGTAGTAAAGACTTGATCATCAGCGGAGATTTCCAGGAGGTCATGTGGTTTCAGGGCCTGACAGCTTTCCTGCAAGCACCCAAGGAAATTTCTCCCTATGATCGCACCGCATTTTGAGGATTTATGGATAAAAACCTGCTGAACCAGCCTTTGAAGCTGCCTAATGGCAGCATGCTGCGCAACCGCCTTGCCAAAGCAGCCATGAGCGAAGCGCTGGGGACCTATGACAATCGTCCAACCGCGGACTTGGTGAAGTTGTACCAGCGTTGGGCTGCTTCGGGATTGGGCCTGATTGTGACGGGTAATGTCATGATCGACCGTCGGGCACTGGGAGAACCCGGCAATGTGGTGATTGAGGACGAGGCAGACCTGCCTGTTTTACGTGAGTGGGCCAAGGCAGCGACGGCCCAAGGGGCTGACATCTGGGTCCAGCTCAACCATCCGGGCAAACAATCTCCGAAAGGGTTGAATGCCTATAACCTGTCGCCATCGGCAGTCCCATTCCGGGAAGACATGGCCGCATTCTTCGACACGCCACGCGAAGCGACTCCTGCCGAAATACAAGACATCATTGCCCGTTTCGGGCGCAGTGCCGCGATCTGCAAGAAAGCAGGCTTCAGTGGTGTGGAAATTCATGGCGCGCATGGCTACTTGCTTAGCCAGTTTCTTTCTCCGCATCACAACCGCCGCAATGATGAATGGGGTGGCAGCCCCGAAAAGCGCCGACGTTTCGTGCTTGAGGTTTACGCGGAGATTCGCCGGCAAGTAGGGCCAGACTTCCCCGTGGGAATCAAACTCAACTCGGCAGACTTCCAACGTGGAGGCTTTAGCGAAGAAGAATCGATCGAGACAATTCGGGCACTCGCCGATGCAGGCATTGACCTGATTGAGATCTCAGGTGGCACCTACGAGGCACCGGCCATGAGTGGCTCAGTAGAATCAGCCAAGATGGCTTCCACATCAACACGCGAAGCTTATTTCCTGGAATTTGCCGAAAAAGTGCGGGCCGCCGTGACGGTTCCCTTGATGGTAACGGGTGGCTTCCGTACAGCCGCAGGCATGAATGCAGCCTTGCGTTCCAATGCGCTGGACATCGTCGGTCTTGCGCGATTGCTGGCCATTGATCCGGATGCGCCTGCCGCCCTGCTACAAGGACGTGACAGCCTGCAACAGGTGCGCCCCATCCGTACCGGCATCAAGAGCATCGACCGCCTGGGAGTCATGGAAGTACTGTGGTACACCCGTCAGCTCAAGCGCATTGCAAGGGGGCACAAGCCATGCCCAGATGAAAGCGGCCTGTTCGCATTCTTGAAATCGCTGCTCCACAGTAGTTGGGGGACTTATCGAACACGGCGATTACGGGCAGCTGCTTGATCAGGATGAATCGTTCCCGCGTGTAGCTACTTTTGGCTGCATCAATACTGGCGCAGCCATTTTTTATCCCGCCTACAAATGGCAGCCTTGGCCGATCAACCGCCGAAGAGTCAGCCAGACAGGCGGCCGTTTGGCCTATGAACAAGTTCTAAGCGCACAGTCACGCGAACTTGGGCCAACGACCGCGGCAGACGACATTCCAGACGATTGAGGCGCTACTGTTGCAAAAGCTGCTCGGTGGAGACCTTGGCAAGGCCAATCGCATCTGCCAGGTACACGTTGACCGCAAACGCTACTGCTTACCATGTGGGCCAGCAAGATACTGTTTATCGGCCTGCTCGGCATTGGCAGCCATGTGTGATGCAAATGGACTGCCAAGTAGCGGAGACCTCTGGTGCAGCCACCTTGCTCTCTCAGGGGCGTGCGCTACCCTCGGTGGCAAGTTGCGACATGATTTGGTACGCCACACTCACCCGCTCACCCAGCGGGGTGTTCTTGTTGGCCAGCATCACAATACCCACGCGCTTCTCGGGTACAAACGCGACATACGCGCCAAAACCGTTAGTCGACCCCGTCTTGTTAATCCAGACATCAGCACGCGGTGGCTGATGCGGCTTGATCTCGGTCGCCGGTATTGCTTCTACCATGCTCGACCCGTTTCCTTCTAGCAGCGTCGGTAAAGCGACGGGATACGGATACTGCTCCCAGATCAGGTCCTGAATCATTGGCCCGGCCCGGAAATAAGCCGTATGCGTCTCGTCTATCGCGCGCTGTAGCTTTTCGTCGAGTGAGATCGCATGCATATTGGCGTCGATAAAGCGCAGCAAATCCGCGGCCGTACTCTTGACACCGTAAGCTTCGGCCGACAACACCCCACCTTTCATCCGGATCGGCACACCGGTCTTGCTATAGCCCTGCGCATAATCGGCTAATTTGGCGGCCGGAACATCGATATAACTGTTGTTCATCCCCAGTGCCGGAAACAGCTTCTGCTCGATCAGCGCAGTAAAATCCTGCTTCATGCTTTTTGCCGTGATCCAACCCAGCGTACCGATGCCGGGGTTGGCATAGGTACGGTAGGTGCCAGGGGTATAGGCCGGCTGCCACGCCTTGAAGTAATGTAGCAATTGCTCGTCGTTATGAATGTTCGCCGGCACTTGTAATGGCAAGCCGCCAGGTGTGTGCGTCCCCAAATTGAGCAGGCTTACTTCACCGAAGGGACTCCCGCTTAGCGACGGCAAATACTTGCTAGTTTTGTCCTGCAGAGAGAGGTAGCCCCTCACTTGCGCATAAGAGGCCAGCGTGGCAGTGAAAGTCTTGCTCACCGAGCCAATCTCGAACAAAGTGTCGCGCGTGACCGGCTGGCGCGTTTCCAGAGAGGCCACGCCATAGTTGTATACGTAGGTCGTCCCCGCGACAGTGACCCCAACGGCCATGCCAGGAATGCCATCTTTGACCATCAAGGTGTGGATCGCTTTGTCCACTAAACTTTTGATTTTATCTTGCGGCATATCGGACGCCTGACTGACAGTGGCGGTCGCACAGAACACCGCACAGACCACTGCGGCGAAACGCATGGTGTTGGATTTCATGACTTTCTTCCTTTCGTCTTGCTCGTGGGAGGCTACCTCGACTCATTAGCCTTGTTTATGTATTGATTGCGCCAAGTATTTTCATTTCTTGCCGTATCAACCACAAGCGACGAAAATTTGTATTAGACAATAGAAATTCTTATACATAAGCCCAATGCGCCCACACTTACCGTTAAACGCTCTCCGGGCGTTCGAGGCCTCGGCCCGGCACCTGAACTTCACCCGAGCCGGGCTGGAATTGAAGGTTACCCAAGCGGCGGTCAGCCAGCAGGTGCGAATGCTGGAAGACTGGCTCGGTACCCCGCTATTCAAACGCCTACCGCGCGGCTTGGGACTGACGGACGAAGCCAGGGCGATCCTGCCGGTGCTGAGCGATGCGTTCAACCGTATCGAAGCGGTACTCAAGCAATGTGAAGGTGGCCATATGAGCGAGGTGCTGACCATAGGCGTGGTCGGCACCTTCGCCGTTGGCTGGCTGCTGCCTCGGCTCAAACTATTTCGCGATGCTCATCCCTTTGTGGATCTGCGGCTGCTTACCCATAACAATCTGGTCGACCATGCCGCCGAGGGGCTGGATTTTGCGATTCGCTTCGGCGAAGGAGGCTGGCCAAGCACCGAGAATGCTTTGTTGTTTGATGCTCCGCTCTCGGTGCTCTGCTCGCCGGAGATCGCCAGGCGGCTTGCCGTGCCGGCCGATTTGACCAGGGAAACCTTACTGCGCTCCTACCGCACCGAAGAATGGATGCAATGGTTCGAAGTAGCACGACTGGAACCATGGACCATCAGTGGCCCGATCTTCGACTCCTCGCGCTTGATGGTAGAAGCGGCGATGCAAGGGGCAGGTATCGCGCTGGCTCCAGCACGGATGTTCCAGCGTGAGCTGCAGTCGGGTGTTCTGGCGCGACCTTTTGAATTGGAAGTACGCACCGGCAGCTACTGGCTTACTTGGTTGAAATCACGCAGCCGGTCCCCGGCCATGCAGATGTTCCACGACTGGCTTTTGCATGAGGCCGCCTGCGCATCTGGCTAGCCGGGGCCGTGTCCGCAATGATGTGTATAGCCGCCGTTTTCACTACTCGATGGCGCGTTCGCCAAGGCCGAACCGCCGCCGAACAGGCTGACGAACCGCCAGATGATCGGCCGAAACGGTCTTGCGGCTGCAAAATGGAATATGGCTGCATCCACCCGTGATGCAGCCATAAAGCATCTGGCCCTCAAGGTCGAGTCAGACGCTCACAGCGTCCGTCACCAAGCTGCAATGCAGCCCACCCATCTGCGTCAAGCCACTGACTTGGCTGCGTTTGCCCATATCTGAGGGAACTGCTCGGCACGGATGGCCGGCGCAATGGCCTGGATGCTGAAGCTGGCCAGTTGGTGGCTATCAAAAGGGTCGGCTGCAATCATCTGCTGCATGTCAGCCTTCTGCTCGCCGTGTGCCAGGATAAATCCGCCCGTGCCGCTGACCAGCGGGCCGGCAAACAGGATGCGGCCTTGGCGGATATTGTCGGCCAACCATGCCTTGTGGCCTTCCAGTTGTGTCTGGACTTCCTGCTCCGGGCGCAAATAGTTGAGGGTAATGGCAAATAGCATGCTTTTTCTCCGGTAATGAAGGTGACTTACAGTCCGCCGAGGCTACGGTTAATGGCGCTTTTGGCTTTGGCAATGCCTGCCGCACGGATTTCAGCGGCTTTCGATGCGCCTTCTGCACGGACGAACTGCACATCGTCGATACCCAGAAAGCCGAAGAGTGCGCGCAGATAGCCCTCCTGGAAGTCCATGTGCGCCAGCGGGCCTTCGGCATAGAAACCACCACGGGCCGAGACGACAATCACGCGCTTGCCACCGGCCAGACCAACGGGGCCGCGCTCGGTGTACTGGAAGCTACGCCCGGCCTGGGCCAGGCGATCCAGCCATGCCTTGAGCTGGGAGGGGACGGAAAAATTGTACATGGGGGCAGCCACGACGATGACATCGCTGGCCATGAACTCCTGCAGCAGTAACTCCGATAATTGATGTTCCTGCAGCGTGGCCGCGTCAAACGCGCTCACGCCGCTGGGCCGGAATCCGGCTGCGATGGCAGCGGTCAGATGGCGGATTTCCTGCTGCACCACGTCGCGGTAAACAAGCCGGGCGTCAGGGTGCGTGGCTTGCAGCTGCTGCACCACGGCAGCAGCCAAGTCACGGGTGATGGACTGTGCGCCAAGAATGCTGGCATCAATTTGCAAAATATTCATGGGTATCTCTTTGCTGGGTGAGGTGTTAGCGACTGGCGGCTCTGGCTGCCTGATCCAGCAGGCTGGCGATGGCCGCCGGGCGGGAAATCATGGAGAGATGACTGGATGGCACCGACCACACGGTGGCACCGATTTGCCTGGCCATGCGCAGCTGTACCTCGGGCGGCAAGGCCTGGTCACGTGTGGTGTGCACATACCAGCGGGGCTTGTCGCGCCAGGCGGCATGCCCGATCTTGCTGCCAAAGCTGGCGCTGGCAATGGGCTGCTGCACGGCGGCCAACAGCCGCACCTGTTTGAGAGGCACATCTGCAGCCATCACCTGACGGAACTGGGCCGGCTGATCCAGCCAGAGCATGCCATGCTCATCGGCAGCAAGACCTTCCATGGGAGCGTGCAAGCGCGTCAGCAGCTCACTGACTGATTCATTACTGTCCGGCACCAGGGCCGACAGGTAGACCAGGCCTTTCACCTTGGGATCATTCCCCGCCTGGGTGATAACCGCTCCGGCCCAGGAGTGGCCAACCAGCAGCACATCTCCCGTCTGGCGCTGCAATACTTTTTCAGTGGCAGCCACATCGTCAGCCAAGGAAGTCAGCGGGTTTTGTACGGCGCTGACGTGATAACCCAGGCGCTGCAGCCTGCTGATGACTGGCGACCAGCTGGAGCCATCGGCGAATGCGCCATGCACCAGCACGATATTGCGGATGGTGGGCGCAGCCTGGCTTGGCGTGCTGGCCAGCGTCAATACCACACCGGCAAGGGCAAGCAGTTTCTGCTTCCAGTCACGGGGGAGCCGTGCGCTGGCATTCTTGCTTGAAAATTCTTTTGAATCATTGGCTTGTGACATTTCTTGCATCCGGCAAATCAATGTCATGCAGTGTAGCCGGGTGGATGAAGGCAAATAAGATGGCGAATTGGACATTGTTCATGCAAAATTCGCCAAACAAACAAGGGGAAGATCATGCAGATCGCCATCGTGGCACTGGAAGGCAGTTTGTTATCCGCCATCAGCGGCCTGGCGGACATGTTCTGGATCTGCAATCAGGCCAGCCGCAATCCGCCACCCGGGGTGGTGACCGCACGGGCTGGCAGTCCCGGCCCGTTGTTCCATAGCCGTATTGTCAGTGCCGATGGCCTGCCGCTGCGCGACCCGCAAGGACGGTGGATTCCGGTAGATGCTGCGTTTGATACAGAAACCGCCTACGATGCCATCCTGATTGCCGGCATGGCGCTGGGGCCGGACGGCCAGCCCCCACATACCGGCGCACAAGCACAGGCTGCCCGCTGGCTGTCATCCCGCCATCAGGCTGGCGTGCTGATTGGCGGTGCCTGTGCCGGCACCTTTGTGCTGGGAGAGGCCGGTTTGCTCGACCGGCGTCGTTGTACCACCACCTGGTGGTTACACCATGTATTCAAGCAGCGCTTTCCCGCTGCCTGCCATGTGTGGGGTAGTGCCATGGAGGAGCAAGACGGCATCATTACCACGGGAGGGCCGCTCTCCTGGGTGGATCTTGCGCTGCATGTCATCCGGCACCTAGCCGGCCCGGAACTGGCCCGACTGGCCGCAGACATTGCAGTGGCCGACAGCCTGCCCTTACCCCAGTTGCTGTATGCCCCGCGTGGCTTCGTCAACACGGCCAACCCCCTGCTTTTGCAGGCAGAACAAATCATCCGCCATGCCCAGCCCGGGATAACGGCGGAGGCCTTGGCCCAGGCATTGCACCTGAGTGAACGCACCTTGCACCGCCGCCTGAAGCAACTGACCGGTGAGTCACCCAAGGCCTTTATCACCCGCGTCCGCATCGAGACGGCCTGCGTGTTACTGGGTACGCCGGGCATCGGCATCAAGCAGGTGGCCAGCCAGTGTGGTTATGGCGATGAAACGGCTTTCCGACGGGCCTTCATACAGGCCATGGGTCTGACTCCGGTGGATTACCGCCGCCGGATGCAAAGCCGCAACAGCTAAATAGTTAGCTTCAGCAGTCCGGCTCTCCTGCTCTGCGGGCAAGTTGCGCCTGCAGGAGGCGAAATACGGTGAAATAGCACAGAAAACCGGGCTGGCTAGGCAGTTGGGGTGGCTGAAAATCAAGAAAATGGCCTAGCCAGTCATCGGAAGCTAACGCTTGGAAAGTTGTACTTCACGTGTTTTTCAACCGAGCAGCCACTAAGGGGAACAGTAATCAGCCCCCTCCCCTCATGTGCTTACACCACCTCCAATTGCCCCATCATCCCAGCAGCCTCATGTTCGAGAATGTGGCAATGGAACATCCGGATGCCTGGCCAGTGCTGTACCGTTTTGATACGCACAGTTTCACCCGACTTCAGGTTGATGGTGTCGTGCCAGGCCAGATAGGGCTCGGCCTTGACCACACCGTCCATTTCCCGCGATTGCACCTGGAACTGTGTGCCATGCAGATGGAAGGGATGATCCATGTCGGACTGGTTGACGATCTCCCATAGCTCCACCTCATCGACTCGGCTGCTCAAGTCAATGCGATGCATGTCGTACTCCTTGCCATTCACCAGGAACTGCATGCCATGCTGGCCATTGGTCATGGTCATTTTTTCGGAGAAGACAACCCGCTTTTGGGCAACCGGGCGTCCCAGATCCTTGATGGTGGCCAGCCTGGCCGGCAAGGGTGCAACTTGGCCAGTCGTAACCCGTGAAAAATCGACAGTCAGAATGTCCAGCGGCGTGTCAGGGGCAACCTCTCCCATTTTTCCACGCGCATACACTGCGGCAATCAGCTTGCCCTGATCACGCCGTTTGCCCGCATCAACGATCAATTCGATACGCTGGCCCGGTGCCAACACATGCTCGGTCAAACCGGTGACGGGCCGTTCCAGCAAGCCACCATCTGTTCCAATCAGGATCAGCAGCGAGCCAGGCAACTGCAGGCGCAGATAGCGCGCGCTATTGGCATTCCAGATCCGCCAGCGCTCACGTCCCCCCGCATCGAAATGGACGGTCGGCTTATTCTGCGCATTGGTCAGGACAAACTGCCCTTCGCGCCCGTTCATCCAGTCATCGCTGTTATTCGGCGCAATCTGCCCCATGTGATCCAACTTCAGATCAGACAGAATCAGCAAGCGCTCCGGCACTCCGGCAAGCGGGTCTTGTTTCGCCCGAACGATAAAGCCACCGGCAAGGCCACGAAAGGCCTGTTCTGCCGTGAACTCATGTGGATGAGGGTGATACCAGTAAGTCCCGGCGCTGCCTTCCGGCAAGGTAAAACGATACGTAATGTGCTGGCCGGGAGCGACGGCCTGCTGTGGGTTGCCATCCTGACTCGGTGGCACCGGCAGTCCATGCCAGTGAATTGAGGTCGGTTGGCTCAGTTGGTTGTGCAACGTGATTTCAACCGTATCGCCTTCCATGACATCAATCAGTGGCCCGGGCAGGCTGCCGTTATAAGTCCAGAATTCGGTAGGCCCGTCTTTCAGCAGCGGGACGCCTATCGCTTTTGCCGTCAGCGTAGCCTTGAACAAGCCGGGCTGGCTGCTTTCATTGGCGAGTAAGGGCATGCTGCCCAGATCCGCAGCTGAAGCCAGTAATGCCGGATCCAGCAAGGGCATGGGGCTGCCATCAACCGGCATGGCATGTGACATGGAGGCAGCGAGGGACTTCAGGCTGAAGCCCCCCAGGCTTGCCAGCAACATGCCGCTCAAGAATGAACGTCTGTGCATGATAAGCCTCGTCTGTTATTGCGCCGTCGGCATTTTCATCATTGACGACTGCTGGTCCATCATCTGCATCATCATGTCCATCATGCGCATATCACCCTGCATCATGGATTTCATCGGCATGCCATCACCCTGCTTCATCCCTTTCATCATGCCCATATTGGACATGCCACCCTGACAGTGCGCCATGTGCATTTGCTTCATCATGCCCATGCTGTCCTTCATCACTGCCATTCCTTCTTGCATGGCGGCTTGCCGTTCTTCCGGCGTTTTGGCAGCAGCCATTTTTGCGTGTACCGCATTCATTTTTTCCATCTGGGCCTCCATCTCCTTGCTTGCTGCCATTTGTTTGACAGTGGGCTTGGCCGCTTTCTTGGTGACGACCGCAGCGGAAGCATCCTGGTGATGGGCTTCATTTGCCTGTGCGGTAAAGGTGGTGGCGGCAATAGCCAGGGCGATAACGGTTTTCCATTGGGTTTTCATGATTCGACTCCGTATAGACGTGACAAAGGATTGTCCTGCCACGATGGCAGGAGAGGGGCACGAGGGTGGCTGCGCCACCCCATCGGGTAATGACTTAGAAGCGGCCGAACAGCACGCCGGTACGTTGGTCTTTAGTCATGGTGTAGATGGCCAGCGTACCTGGCTTTTCTTCACCCATACCGGGGCTGTTCAATGGCATGCCGGGGGCAGACAGGCCCACTACGTCGGCCTTGCTGGCGATCAGCTTTTTGATGGCGGCCACTGGTACATGGCCTTCAATGGTGTAGCGGCCAATCTTGGCGGTATGGCAGCTGCCCAGACCCGGCGTGACACCCATCTGCTGCTTGATCGGCTGCATGTCGTCGCGATTGATGGCGGTGACATCAAAGCCGTTGTGCTTGAGATAGCTGATATAGGCCTCGCAGCAGCTGCAAGTCGGGCTCTTGTACAGCGTGACTGGAGTGGCGGCAAAAACGGAGGTGCTGAACGCGCCGATCAAGACGGCAAGAACGCGGGTACGGATGGTGGCCATGATGGCCCTCCTTCTGGCAATGACAATGATTCAGATAACCGGCAACAGGCCGGCAAGTCAGAAAATACGGTCAGGCGAGTAAAGGGGGGCGATGCGGCGGAGAAAGGGTGATACCAGCCAGTTTGGCGGGCTGGGTAGGGACAAAAATACCAACCTGGGCTAGCGGGGCAGCAGACCAAGCTGCTTGCTGGAACAAGGACGGTGCACAGAGTTGCACGCAGCCTGCACCGCTACACAACATGCCATGCGCAGCTTTTGCATGGGCGGCATGTGTCGGCATCTTGCCTGCGGTTTCCTCATGGCAGGCCGCATGGGTTTCATGGGCCATGCAGTCTGCCGATATGATTGCCTCGCCTGCCATGGCCATATCTGCACTTGCTGCCAGCACATTGAGTGCCGGAAGCGCGAGCAGAAGCATGAGCAGGAAACGGTATAAGGCTTTCATATTCGGCAAGATAGCACTGTTAAGCGGCAAAGGTGAATGCAAAATAATTCTTTGCTATCGCATTGTTGATCTGGATCAGTCGCACTACCAGCATGTCGCCACCTCACTTCACGGGCAGGTCCGCATTTTTGTGTAAACGGGTTTTGGGTTACGTCTGTGGCATGCGTTCCTCGAACTGAATGGTAAGGCGCGTCAGCTCCGCCTTCCACTCGCCTTCGCCCATCATCTTGATGCCGGCACGGTCCACGAGGCGATGCAGACAAACCGACACCATGTCGCGCCTGTCAGAAGTTCTTCGGAAGTTACACGGTCTCTCCGGCAACAAGGCCATGACACCAAACGTGATTGGACATATTCAAGTTGTCGCAAAAGGCAGCAGTTACTCGGGGCTGAAGCCTGCAAAGATCGCTATTGTCGAATGCAAAGTGCCGCCATTCGCATTTACAGACCGCGATGTTCAAACCTCGTATATTGCCCAGGCAACTGAAATTATTCACGAAACATCTGATCGCAAACACCCGAAGGAGTACATCTGGGTCAACATGACTCACGCCATTGACGGTGCATGGGGCATTGCAGGCAAGGCGTATATCCAGCCCGATCAAGAATAGAGAGACAGCGACCGGCCATGATGCGTCAACATCAGGCCGGCCAGCTGACCCGCAGAACGACCCTGCAAGTCACCCCAAGGCTGCCACTTTCTGCGCAGAAAGCCCGGACAGTCTAACGGTTAAACGGTCCTGGACCACCTTGCCGATGTCACTACCCGAAATCCGCTGCGGCCATTGCGGCCGCAAACTCGCCGAGGGCCACGTACTGGTCCTCAGCATCAAATGCCCGCGCTGCCGGGCACACAATCACCTGAAGGCCGCCGAGCCTCCTGCCAGCGCGTCATCGCACGCCACTGCAAAGGATGCACATGCATGGCCCACAACCCACCATCGGTAGCCTGTTCGCCGGCATCGGCGGCTTCGACATCGGCTTTGAAAACGCCGGTTTCACCACCGCCTGGCAAGTCGAAATCAACCCCGTCTGCCGCGCCGTCCTCGCCGACCGTTTCCCCCACGCCCGCCAGTTCGACGACGTGCGCACCGTCGGAGCCCACAACCTCAGCGCCGTTGACATCCTGGTCGGCGGCTTTCCCTGCCAGGACCTGTCCACCATGGGAGCCCGGCAAGGCCTGGCCGGCCAGCGCTCTGGCCTGTTCTTTGAAGTCTGCCGCCTCGCCCGTGAGTTACAACCTCGCTGGCTGGTCCTTGAAAACGTCACGGGGCTGCTCTCTTGCCGAGATGGCCAGGATTTCCAGGCAGTCATTTCCACGCTTGCCGAATGCGGGTATCTGGGATGCTGGCGGGTGCTGGATGCTTCATGTTTCGGAGTCCCCACAAAACGCCGTCGCGTATTCATTATTGCCGGTCTTCACGAACAGCCCCCCATCAAGCTGCTGGCTGACGCCAGCCCAGTGGCAACAGTTCCTGGCACGCCGCCAGCGCAACAATCCGAACTCAAGCCTTTCCCTACTTTACTTGCCGGACAAGCTGCCAGCCAGATCCCTATCAATGGCGCAGGCCTCGTCGCTCAAGCCGACGGATGGGATTCGATGGCTGAACGGGCCCGAGCGTCTGAGCATCATGGGCTTTGCCTCGGACTGGATGCGACCAACTTTGCAGAGGCTCAAGCTGCCGGCAACGCCGTTGTGCCGCAAGTCGTGGAATGGATCGCCCGGAAGCTGAGGGGGACTTATGTGTAGGGCTGGGGGGTAATCAGGATGAAGGGGGTGGAGGCCCCCTTTTTGCGTTGTGGATTAGGAGTAAGGTGGCTGGATTCGGCCAGTTGCGGGCATAGGGAAGCTTCAACTACTCGGCAGCTGAACGGCCAGTATTTATCGAAGAGCTGCCATCAACGTTCGACATGAGCGGCAGTCTTTATTCCGTCCACACGACAGAGCGTCATACGATGAATGATTTTGGCAGTAGCTTGTTTATAAAAACATCTTGCTCATATTTGTTTTTGAGTTCCATTTCTGCCATAGCCTCTCTGACTCTTTCCTGTGATAAGTGGCAGATATACGGAGGCGAGCAAGAAATAAGTAGAAAATATTCGCCGCACTCATTCCGGCAAATTCTATGAAGATCCTCGAAAGTGTATCGCATATGCTCTAGCCGTTGAACTACGATCTCTGCCTTGGCTCCATCAAATTCATACTTTGGATCATCAGCCTTTAGCTTGATCTTTTTTAGGATCGCATCCGCACTGGAAATTTCTTTGATCTTTGCTCTTGAGTATGCATAACTTCCAAAAAAGAAAATAACATACATCACGGCCAGTGTAGGCAGCCCTGTGATAAGAAAAATCAGAAGAAATGTCATAAATTAGGTTTCTTTATCAAGTTCATTTCTTCAATCACCAATAGTATTTGAAGACACATCATAGCGAATGAAAAACTGTCGGCTGCAATAGTTGGTTAGCTGTTTCCAGTATCGCGTTGAACGAGGTGAAAACGCACTACAACGTTGAACGCAATGCCTCTAGCATGTCAATTGATTTTGATGACAAAATTTATATCCCCAACCGATTGACATGTAAAGGCATTGTCATAACAGGGACCCATAGATGCCTCAGACCAAGCCCCGATAAGTGGCAGCCACAAGCTGCGAAGTAGACGCCACTTGGCCAAAGGGGCAAGTGACCGCTTTGGGTCGAAAGCAGTCACCGACCAGCATCACACCCTGCCTTCACGCAGGGTGTTTTCATTTACAGGTAGTGGTAGAACACTGAGAAGTAAGACTGGACCACCCTCCTCCATCACAGGAAAAGGTAGCAGTAAAGGAAGCGTTAGATCGCTATGGATTTTTGCACCCCGGTGACAAAAAAAGCGCAAATAGTGCCAAAAACCCTGCAAATTAGCGGTGACAATAAAAGTGCAAACGAGTGCCAAAACGGCCGCAAAGTTACATTGGGGGTGGCGCTGCAGGCCGGTGGGTAACATTGGCATCGTTCATTGAGTTCCGATCCAGAGTATAGGAAGCCAAGAAAAAAACTGAACTCTTATCGCCAATGTGTAGGAGTGTTGTGTAGAACTCAGGGGCAAAAAAGCCTTATAGAACCTGAATTTACTGTAAAAACAACACTTTAGGGGTGTTTGGCGGAGAGGGGGTCCGTCCAAGTATTGTCTAAGAACATCTAATGAAATCTACTTTCACCATTTAATATCAATGCGTTATAAAATTTAGCGTCCAACGACATCTTGTCAGTGCCACTCAAATCCAGTACTTTATGCAGGACAATATGCAGCACAAGGATTGTGCATCATGCCAAAGAAAGCAAAAGAACTCTCTGCACTTGCAGTCTCCAGACTCAAAGAAAATGGCAAGCATGCTGTCGGTGGTGTCGATGGCCTGTATCTGCGCATTGCAGGCAACTCGCGAGCCTGGGTGTTATGTGCAGCCATGGGATCACGCATCAATCAAAGCGGCAAGGAAGTCGTACGTCGTCTGAGCATGGGCTTAGGACCGTTCCCGGAGATCAGCCT
Organism: Aquitalea sp. FJL05; assembly: GCF_003852595.1. Taxonomy (NCBI): domain Bacteria; kingdom Pseudomonadati; phylum Pseudomonadota; class Betaproteobacteria; order Neisseriales; family Chromobacteriaceae; genus Aquitalea; species Aquitalea sp. FJL05. The sequence goes on along the minus strand of NZ_QAJS01000009.1, from coordinate 343,517 downwards.
TGCAGAAGCCCGTGAGAAGGCGCGTTCCATGCGAAAGAAGATCCGTGATGGTATCGATCCCCTCCAGGAAAAGCTCAAAGCCAAGCTAACGTCGTCCAAAGCCAAAACTTTCGAGCAGTGCGCCCTCGCCTTCATCGAAGACAAAAAGATCGAATGGCGGAACGACAAACACGTCAAACAGTGGTCCTCAACGCTCACAACCTACGCCTTCCCCCTCATTGGTCAGCTTCCCATTAACGCAATAGACAATGACGCCATTCTGCTTGTGCTACGCCAAGAGGTAAGTTCCAAAGACGGAAATACTTCTTCACTGTGGAATGCCAGGAATGAGACAGCCAGTCGGCTCCGTGGCCGGCTTGAGTCCATTCTTGACTGGGCGAAGGTTTCTGGTTACCGGGAAGGAGAAAACCCGGCGGCATGGCAGGGCAACTTAAAGCATGTTCTCCCAGCGCCAGGCAAGGTGCAGAAAGTGGAACACCATGCCGCCCTACCCTTCAGTGAAATCGGCACATTCATGGAGAAGCTACGCCAACGCAGTGGCATATCAGCCAAGGCCTTGGAGTTCGCTATCCTGACCGCAGCCCGTTCAGGTGAAGTTCGTGGTGCTACGTGGGATGAAATTGACCTGCACAACAAGACTTGGACGATTAGTGCGGAAAGAATGAAAGCCAGTAAAAGCCACACGGTTCCGCTATCTGATCCGGCTTATTTGCTCTTGAAAAACATGCCCAGGATTGTTGGTAATAGCCTGATATTTCCTGCCCCCAAAGGGGGCATCATGTCCGACCAGGCCTTCAAAGCACTGTTTGACCGAATGCAGGTAGCAAATATCACGACCCATGGTTTTCGTAGCACTTTCAAAGATTGGGCACGTAGCTGCAAAGGGACTGAATTTTCGGACGAGGTATCGGAACTTGCATTGGCACACGTCAACAGCGATCAAACCCGTGCTGCATACGCACGTGATCAGCTAATCCCACAGCGTATGCAACTCATGCAAGAATGGGCTATATATTGCAATACAAAAACAACACGTATAATCCCAATCAAAGCGCATACTGCATAACCCGATCCCTTTACTATCCATGGATACCCATATGGAACTTTCGAATCTTAACTTTACTGAACTACAGGACTTGCTGAAGTCTGTAGACGCTGAAATTAGCCGTCGTGAAACTGAAGAGAAAGCTAATGCCAAGAAGCAGATTTTGGAACTGGCTAAGTCGTTTGGCCTGAGCTTGGATGATGTGCTCAGTAAAGCTACCACTACTGTACGTAAGCCTGTAGAAGCCAAATACAAGAACCCGAATGATGAGTCCCAGACCTGGACTGGTCGTGGCCGTAAGCCAGCCTGGGTACAGGCTCAGCTAGATGAAGGTTTTAGCTTGGAAGATCTGGCAATCTGATCCGACAAAATGCGGACATAAAAAAGCGCTACCAATGTAGCGCTTTTCTTATTTCTAGATTTGCTTTGATTTTGAATCAGTATTGTCCTGCACCGATCTCCATCCAGTTGGCTAATCGAATAGCCTGCCCGACCTCGGCACAACCACATTCTGTAGGAGTGGTGTAGATCCTGCCATCCTTCGTTCTGCCAGACCGTTTGGCAGGACGCTGCAATCCCAAGGCTGCAAGGTTGAATTGATCGGTGTGAGAACCTGCACCGACCGGTTTCGCAATCCAGGTCAGTGCGACGGCGACGCACCACCGCTCCCTGCGCAAATGCCGCATCATCTGCCGCACTTACCTCGCCCCTTGATAGTCGCCATGAACAAGTTCTACCAAGATTATGGCTGTGGCTCCATGGGTCGAGGTGGCATCCATACCAAGGCCGTTGAGCCAGCTTCAGCATGCGCTGGGGATCTGTCTACCGCACCCCGGGTAGCCCAAGTGCAAGTCACTGGGCCAGATGGGCAACGTAGACCAAAATAGCCAGTAGACCATTTTTAATACACTTTCAATGTGCGTAAGTGATTTTACGTAAATTTACAGCCAAAAACCTCCGCAATACCCGCCAGTCCTAGCTTTATTCATTTACTTCAAAATAATGCTGCACTTGTAAACAAGCTGCAGTTACCGCGTTTCCTTGACCCGTCTTTTCAAAAATTTCATCCTTTACGCATAAAACTAAACTCAATCCGTGCTGGGCAGCTATGCGTAATAAATATTCACTGGGATTGTCCGTATGTATCGGGCTCCTTTCAGCATCCGTTTTTGCCGCCACACCAACAGATCAGTCCAATCAGCAAGAGCTGATTCGACAGCAAGAGCGTGAGAACGCACTACGTCAGCAGCAAGAGCAAACGCCTGACGTCCGCTTGGAACAACCCAAACCTGACGCCAAGACAGAACATCTTCCGCTGGATGAAACGCCCTGCTTCATCATCCAACATCTGGAATTGGTTGGAGATGCTTCAGCGCGCTTCCAGTGGTTACTACAAGCGGCTAACCAGCCTGATGATGCGGTAGTCGGACGTTGTCTGGGCAGCCAGGGTGTTAGCCTGGTCATGAAGCGCATGCAGAACGCGCTGGTGGAGCGTGGCTTTGTCACGTCGCGCATCCTGGCTTCTCCGCAGGATTTAAGCCAGGGGAAGCTGGTGCTGACGCTCATCCCCGGCTATATCCATGCAGTCCGCTTTGCTGCTGGTAGCAGTTTGCGTGCCACGCAATGGAACGCTTTGCCTGCCAAGCCTGGGGATATTCTCAATCTGCGTGATATTGAGCAGGCGCTGGAAAATTTCAAACGGCTTCCTACCGCCGATGCGGATATCCAGATCACACCTTCAGAAAGTGCCGATGCACATCCCGGTGACAGTGATCTGGTCATCTTATGGAAGCAAGGCAATCCGTTTCGCCTGAGTCTGTCTGCAGATGACTCCGGCAGTAAAAGCACCGGGCGTTATCAAGGCAGTGCCACCTTGTCATTCGATGACTGGTGGACACTGAATGATCTGTTCTACGTGAGCGTCAACCATGATCTGGATGGTAAAAGCCGCCAGACACGCGGTACGGAGGGCTATACCTTCCACTACGAAATTCCCTACGGCTACTGGTTGTTAGGCTGGACCGCCAGTCACTACGACTACCGCCAGGCCGTTGCCGGAGCCAATCAAACCTACCTCTACAGCGGTGAAAGCGACAATCAGGACATCAAGCTGACCCGCCTGCTATACCGTGATGCCGTACGCAAATTTGGTGCCTATTTACGCGGCTGGATGCGTTCTTCCAGTAACTACATTGACGATACCGAAGTACAAGTCCAGAAGCGGCGTATGGCCGGCTGGGAGGTTGGCCTGACCCACAAGGAGTTCATGGGGGATGCCACGCTGGATGCCAGTTTTGCCTGGCGACAAGGAACTGGTGCGATGTCTTCCCTGCCTGCTCCAGAGGAGAACTTCGGCGAGGGAACTTCCCGCCCACAACTGCGAACTGCCGAGTTGCAGTTGATGCTGCCTTTCCGCCTGGCCAATACCCAGTGGCGCTATAACGCCAACTGGCGAGCACAATGGAATAGCACACCGTTGGTACCGCAAGATCGCTTCTCGATTGGCGGTCGTTATACGGTGCGCGGGTTTGATGGCGAGAACGTACTGTCTGCCGAGCGCGGCTGGCTGGTACGCAATGACCTGGCCCTCAGCCTGGGTAGTAGCGGACAAGAACTGTATGTCGGGCTGGATTATGGCGAGGTAGATGGCCCATCTGCCGAAAGCCTTGCCGGCAAACGTCTGGCCGGTGGCGTCTTGGGCCTGCGAGGCGGCTTCAAGTCTTTCTCTTATGACTTGTTTATTGGCCAGCCATACAAGAAGCCGAAACACTTCCAAGCTGCCAATACCACGGCAGGGTTCAACCTGAACTGGTCTCTGTAATGGCGTCCTTTACCATTATTGCGCCGGCACTACAGGGTGGTGAGTTCAACGAAGCCACCGAACTGGGCTCCGCAGTCTGGCTGTGGATGCACTCGGCATCACATCGCAATACCCCGTTGCATGGTTTATCCAGTCTGCTACTTCCCGCTATCAAGCGGGGCCAGTTTGTTCTGGTCAGCGAGGGAAACAAGCCAGTGTTCTATTTATCCTGGGCACGGATGAGCCTGGACGCAGAGTCGCGCTATTTGCGCCAGCACCCCTTGTTGATGCCTGCGGAAGACTGGACCAGCGGAGACCGTATCTGGTTATTGGATTGGGTCGCGCCGTTTGGCCATAGCCGTGCCATGCGCCACATCATTGCACGTCTGTTCAGTCGCCATTGCATGCGCGCCCTCTACCACCGTAGTAATGAGCGTGGTCTGCGTATCAAGCAGTTCCATGGCATTAGCATCATGCCGGCTGAAGCACGCGCCTGGTTTGCCCTTCATCCTGTTGCTTTACCGGATGGCAGCTCTGCTGCCGCCGGGTCATTACCGTTTCAAGAGTGAGTCACCATGAACAAGCACCTGCATCGTATCGTCTTCAACAAGGCCAGAGGCCTGCTCATGGTGGTAGCCGAAACCGTATCCAGTCATGGCCAGACCGCAACGGAGTCGGCGGGAGCAGTGGCTCCCCGGACGGCATTAACTACAGCTGCGCTCCGACCCATCTGCTTCTCCTTGCTGTTGGCCGGCGGTTTGGTATTGAGCCAAATGGAGATGGCCCATGCCCAAATCGTAGCAGACCCATCTGCCCCAAAAAATCAGCAGCCAACCATTCTGAATACAGCCAATGGTGTGCCGCAAATCAATATCCAGACACCCAGTGCTGCGGGCGTTTCCCGCAACACCTACAGCCAGTTCGATGTAGATCGGCAAGGTGCCATTCTTAATAATGCCCGCAGTAGCGTACAGACCCAACAGGGTGGCTGGGTGCAAGGCAACCCCTGGCTGGCGGGAGGCACCGCACGGATCATTCTGAATGAAGTGAATGCCAGCAACCCCAGCCAGTTACGTGGCTATGTTGAGGTTGCGGGCGACCGGGCCCAGGTGGTGATTGCCAACCCGGCTGGCATTAGCTGTGATGGCTGTGGTTTTATCAATGCCAACCGCGCTACGCTGACCACAGGTAGTGCCGTACTCAATGGCGGCAGCCTGGAAGGCTATCGGGTACAGCAGGGAAATATCGTGGTAAGTGGTGCCGGTATGGATGGTCGGCAAACCGATTACACCGACCTGATTGCCCGTTCCGTACAACTGAATGCCGGTATCTGGGCCAACAAATTACAAGTAAATACCGGTGCCAGCCAGGTCAGCGCTGATTTGAGCCAATCTACAGCCCTGACACCTTCGGCACCTGCTCCGCAGTATCTGCTGGATGTGGCCAGCCTGGGCGGCATGTATGCCGGCAAGATCACGTTGGTGGGCAACGAACACGGTGTCGGCATGCGTCAGGCAGGCCAGATTGGTGCGACTGCGGGCGACGTCGTTGTCACACAGGACGGACATCTGGAAAACAGTGGCAAGATGTCCGCCAGCGGTAATCTGCAGGTCAGTACGACTGGTAATGTAGTCAATACCGGCAGCATGGTGGCCAGTGGCAATGCCAGCGTTGATGCCAGCCAGGCACAAATCAGCAACCAGGCCGGTGCCATCCTGGGTGCCAATGGCAATGTAGACCTTCACGCGGCCAGCATTATCAATCCCGGCAGTCTGATCAGTGCCGGCCTACAGTTATCGGTACAGGCCGACACGCTGGATAATCAGCAGACCCAGAACACCGCAAAAGGACTGCAAGCTCAGTCCATCAGCATTACAACAGCCCAGTTCAACAACCAGCACGGCCAAGTTTTGGCCGATCATACCCTCAGCGTGCAGAGCAGTAGTGGACTCGACAACACTGCCGGTTTGATCAGCTCTGCCCAGTCGGTCTCTCTGCAAGATACCCAGCCCAGTAAAACCCTGGCTATCACCAATACAGGTGGCACGGTGCAGGCCGGCCAACAGCTCAGCATCACCAGCAGCAGCCTGAGCGGTGATGGCACAGTGCAGTCAACTGGGAATCTTGCCATCGACCTGCAGGGTGATTTCACTAATACAGGCACGGTGCAAGCCAGTGGAAATGCCAGTCTGAATACCACAGGCAAGATCAGCAACCAGTCCACACTGTCGGCCAATGGCACATTGCAGCTGTCCGCTGCGAATCTCGACAATGCCGTCGGCGGCACCATCAATGCCGGCACCACGCAACTGGATATCACCAATACCCTGAATAACCGTGGCCTGATTGATGGCGAAAACACTAGGCTATCTGCCGCCACCCTGAACAATCTGGGTACCGGCAGGATCTATGGCACTCAACTCGCTCTCAGCGCCAGCACATTGAATAACGATGCCGAGAATGGCACCGCAGCCACCATTGCATCGCGCGATCGGCTGGATCTGGGGATTGGCACCCTGAACAACAAAGAGCATGCACTCATCTTCAGTAATGGCAACATGGCCATTGGTGGCAGCCTGGATGCCAACCACCAGGCAGTGGGGAGCGCGACAAGCATCAATAACAATAGCGCTAGCATCGAGGCGCTGGGTAATTTGTCGCTGGCCGCCACCGCAATCAATAACACCAATGAGCACTTTGCCACTGCTATTCTGCCGGTAGGCAGCGCACAGTCCATCGTCGAATACCAGGGCTCCGGTTCGCCCAATCGTTACACACCCGGGACTCCAGGGGTCTACATCTACAATGATGAATCCGATCACCTGATGACACCGGAAGGCTCGTTCGAAAGCTGGATCAAGTACGAATACAGTCGTAATACTCAAGCCACCACGGTGACCCAGACTGACCCAGGCTCTATCAGTGCAGGGGGTAGCATGCAGATTGCTGCCAATAGTCTGATCAATGACAAGAGTCATATTGTGGCAGGTGGCGTGCTGACCGCGACGGTACAGGATTTGCAAAACCGCGAAGTGACCGGACAGCAAATTGTCACTGACAGTGGCGGCGTAACCTCGTACTGGCGAGATCACAAGAAAGGTCGTGACGATACAGGCAGCAGCTGGTCAGCATACAACCCGGCTCCGGTCATTACTGACATCTCCCTGGCTACGGTGAAGTTCCAGCAAAATACCGCACCGGTAGCCTCCGCCACCCAGATTGCCAGCCTCAGTACGAACAGCGTCAATACCCAGCCGGCCAGTACCATCCAACTGGCCGCCAACAACAGCCTGTTCCACCTCACCAGCAACCCCCAACTGGGCTATCTGGTGGAAACCGACCAGCGCTTTGCCAATTACAAAAACTGGCTGAGTTCCGACTACCTGCTGCAAGCGCTTTCAGTCGATCCTGCAACAGTACAAAAGCGACTGGGGGATGGCTTCTATGAGCAAAAGCTGTTGCGCGAACAAGTCGCCGAGTTGACGGGCCGCCGTTTCCTGGATGGCTACAGCAATGATGAAGCACAATATCGCGCCCTGCTGGAACAAGGTGCCACCGTTGCCAAAGCCTGGAATCTGCGCCCCGGCGTAGCACTCACTGCCCAGCAGATTAGCCAGCTCACCAGCGATATTGTCTGGCTGGTGGAAAAAGACGTCACCCTGCCAAATGGCACCGTCACCAAAGCACTGGTGCCGCAGTTGTATGTTCAAGTCAAAGCGGGTGACCTGAATGGCAATGGGGCCTTGATTGCCGGCAATGCACTGGATCTCAAACTGTCTGGCACGCTGGATAACCAGGGCTCCATTGCCGGCAGAAGCGTGGTGTCGCTCACTGCCAATACCGTCAACAATCTGGGCGGGCGCATTACCGGTCAGGATGTCGCAGTAAGCGCGGCGACAGATCTGAACGTCATTGGTGGGCGTATTGATGCCGCCAACAGTCTGCAAGCCACGGCTGGGAATGATCTCAACGTCACCACCACCACACGTAGTAACAGCAATGCCCAAGGTAGTGTCACCAATCTGAATCGGCTGGCTGGCTTGTATGTCACCAATCCGACCGGTGCCACGCTGGTGGCCAGCGCTGGACATGACCTCAACCTGGCTGCGGCAGAAATCAGTAATACCAGTAGTGGTGGCAACACCGTATTGGCCGCAGGCAATAACCTGAATCTGACTACCGTCACCACGGGAAATCAGCAATCCATTGTGTGGGATGGGAATAACCACAGGCAGGACAGCAGTCGTCAGGATGTCGGTTCTGCAGTACAGACCACGGGTAATGCCAAGTTGATCGCTGGGCAAGATATTAACGCTCAGGCCGCCAGCATTGTCAGCACCCAAGGTGTGATGCAGCTAGCCTCAGGGCGCGATATCGCGATCAAGGCAGGCAGTACACAACAAATCGTGGATGAAGCACACCAACACAAAGGAAAGAGCGGTTTACTGTCTTCGACCACCATCACCGACATCACGCATCGTGATAGCACTGCGCTGAATGGTTCGCAGATCAGCGGTCAGCAGGTGCAACTTCAAGCGGGGCGTGACCTGATGGTCGCCGCTTCTAATATCAATGCCACTGGTGCATTGGATGCCACTGCGCAGCGGGACATCGACCTGCAGACACAAGCCCGTAAAGATATCTCCACCAGCATCCATCAAGAGAAAAAATCGGGCCTCTCCGCTAACTTCCTGACCGGTGTTCAAGTCGGTGCCAGCCAGTCTCAGCAAAACGATGCCTCTAAAGCCTCATTGCAAACTGGCAGCACCCTGAGCGGCCAGAATGTCACCCTGACGGCGGGTCGTGATGCCACCGCGAGCGCGGCTTCTGTTCTGGCCGACCAGAACCTGCAAGTGCAGGCAGGCCGAAACGTCAACATCCTGGCCGCCACCAATACCCTGGAAACCACCCACCAGGCCAGCGCCAGCAGCTGGTCTGTGGGACTGGTTCCCGGTGCGGCCCCACGCCAAACCATGTTTGGTACCACCTCCAGCAAAGAAAACGGCACCCAGACCAGCACCACTCAAAGCACCAGCCTGCTCAGCGCCAACAGCGGCAACCTGACCGTGCTGGCTGGCGCTGACAACCAATACACCGGCACTGGCCAAGGCAATCTGCTCAGCCAGGGAGCCAACCTGCAAGCCAAGCAAACCGCCACCCTGCAAGGCAATGCCGTCACTCTGGATGCCATCAGCAATCAGGACAACAACCAATACCATCAGGAAACCAAGAGCTTCACCATCGGCAGCCAGTTGTCTGGCACCGTAGGTAGCGTCATCACCAGTGTCTACGATGCCGCCCAGGCCGCTCGCAATACCTCCAACGACCGTCTGCAAGGCGCACTAGCCCTCAAGGCGGGCTACGATGCTTACAAGCTGGTGAATGGTGGTGCTGCCAAGGCACTGCAGGAGCAAGCCGCCGCCAATATCAAAGACACTGCCAACAATGCCAGTCGTGGCAATGCATCGGCTTTCGGTGTCAGTACCACGGTGGGTAGCAACAGCAGCAGCCAGGACAGCAGCAGTAACAGCACCACCCAGCGCGGCACCATCGTCCAGGCCGATACCCTCAACATCATCGCCTCCGATGGTAACCTCAGCGCTACCGGGGCCAAGCTGCAAGCCACCGATATCAACCTGTCTGCCAGCAAGGACATCCTGCTGCAAGCAGCTACCAATACCGCCGAAGTCCACAACAAGAACGACTCCAGCAATGCCAGTGCCGGAGCCACCTTCGGTTTCGGCCAGCAAAACGGCATCAGCTTCCAGCTGGGCGTCGGCCAAAGCCAGGGCGTGACCAATGGCAGTGAAACCACCTACGACAACACCCTGGTCACCGCCAGCAATCAGCTGAACCTGCACAGCGGGAATAACACCACGCTGTTTGGCGCACAGCTGGCCGGCAAAACAGTCAATGCCGACGTCGGAGGTAAACTGGCCATCACCACCCTGCAAGACCAAAGCCAGTACGAAAGCCATCAGTCCTCCAGCGGCTTCGACATCAGCGTCTGCGTGCCACCCATCTGCTACGGCCAGTTCGTCAGCGGCAGCGCCAACCTGGCGGCACAGGACATCAACCACGACTACCAGAGCGCCACCGGCCAAAGCGGCATTGCCGCCGGCAGCGGCGGTTTTAACCTTAATGTCGCTGGCAATACCAGCCTCACCGGTGCGGCCATCACCAGCCAGGCCAGCGCCGAGCACAACAAGCTGACCACCGGCAGCCTCAGCTACCAGGATCTGGACAACCACCAGCGTACCGATGCCAGCTCCACCAGCATTGGCATCAGCGCAGGCAATGGCAGTACGCTGCTGAGCAATGTCATGAGCAATCTGGCTGCCAATGCACTGGGTAATGCCGGCTTGCCGAAGAATAATGACGAAAGCAGCCAGACCAAGAGCGTTATCAGCCCGGCCAGCGTCACCATTACCAGCGGCGATGCCCAAAGCCAAGCCGCCGCCGACACCCTCACTGCGCGCGATGCCAGCACCGCCAACGGCGCACTGACCAACAGCCTGACGCTGCAACAAGCCCAGCAACTGCAACAACAGCTCAAAGACACCCAAGACACCATCAAAGCCGCCCAGATCATCGGCAACATCGGTCGCGACATCACCAACAGCATCAGCCAACAAAAACGGGACGAGGCCGATAAAATACTGGCAACCTCCAGCGACCCGGCAGACCGGGCCGCCGCCCTGGCGATGAAACAACAATACGGCACCGGTGGCGACTTCCAGCGCGCTGGCCAGGCCATCAGTGCTGCTATCCAGGGCTTGGTGGGCGGCGACATGAAAGGAGCCCTCACCGACGCCGCCGCGCCCTACCTGGCCCAAGTGGTCAAGCAGATGACCACCGACGCCGACGGCCACACCAACCTGGCGGCCAACGCCATGGCCCACGCCGCCCTGGGCGCACTACTGGCCGCCGCCAAAGGCCAGAACACCACCGCGGGCGCAGTGGGAGGCGGCATCGCCCCGATTACCGCAGACTTGGTGATGAACCAGCTCTACCCCGGCAAGACGGTAGCCGAGCTGAACGAAGAGCAGAAACAAACCGTGGCAGCCCTCACCACCCTCACCGGTACGCTGGCGGGGGGCTTGACCACTGGAAATTCGGCTGGGGCGGTGACGGCGGGGCAGGTGGCGAATAATGAGGTGTTGAACAACTACTTGAGTCCGAAACAAATCAAGCAGAAACAAGGCGAGTTGGCGAAGGCAAGCACCCCAGATCAAAAGAAGGCCATAGACGCAAAATACAAAGCCATTGATGCACAGCAGCGTAACGAACTGGTCGCCCAGTTGATGACCAATGAGCTAGGTGTGATGACCCCCGTTCATGCAGAGCAAATCAAAAATGGATTAAATGCACTGTTGAGTGACCCCACATGTACTAGCCAATGTCGTATTGATGTTCAGACAAGTATCAATGAGCTTAATGTTCAACTCAGTAATTATAAAAATCAACAAAGCTGGAATACAACACAACAACCGATACTGGATTTGGCTGAAGGTGTGCTTGGCATATTGGGTGCAGCTAGTCCATATGTGGTAAAAAACCTCAGCAGTAGCATTGGATTGTTGCCAGGAAGTCGGCTGGGTATTGAGGCAGAAGCTAGAATAGCTAATCAATTTTATAGGGATGGTGGAAAATGGGTAGATGCCAATGGTGGCATCATCTGGCCCAAGGACAATGGCTTTATTGGTATGACACAAAAAGAGATCTTGCCAGTAGGAGCAAGGCTGGATAGGTATGGGGGAGACAGCGGGCGCTTCCTCTCCCCTGTTGGAACACCATTTGAACAGAGAGCAATCCCCAATGCTTCTAAAAACGAGCCGTACAAAATTTATGAAGTACTGAGGCCATTTGAGGTAAAGTCTGGGAAAATTGCACCATGGTTTGATCAGCCAGGGATGGGGGTTCAATATTTTAGTGAAAAAAATTCAGTACAGAGATTGATTGAACAAGGATATATTCGGGAGGTAAAGAAATGATACGACTAGAATCAGACTTGAACATTTCATTTGCAGCACTACAACCGGAACAGGACTTGCTAGAAAAAGATTCGAGTCAGGAAAAACTATTCAAAACAATAGCCACCTGCCTAAAAGAACACGAAATTTTAAATGGCTACGTACTGGGAAGGCTCGGCAATCACGAAGAGTATAGTCTATTTAAGAACTCTGGATATTGGATTGTTGCATTCTCAGAAAGAGGCAAGCATGAGGCGTGTGGCGTTTTCATGGACTATTTCGATGCAACTGAAATGTTTTTGTGCAAAATGATCAGGCCCAATCCATTTTTTGACTGGAAAAAGGTATTTGAATAATTGAAATAATAAAATAGCTATGGCATTGGTTATATTTTTTATTCAACAAAACAGAACCTCAAGCCGACATGCTAGCAGGAGCAGTGACGGGTGGGCAGGTGGCGAATAATGAGGTGTTGAACAACACCTCATCGCCCAAGGAAATCAACACCCTGGGCAAAAGATTCAGCCTCAATGCGGTACGCTAAGTGGCAGCTCGAAATCGGCGTGCGAAAATGGCTTGATTACTACAGCTGTCAAAGAAAGTAACCGCAGAAACGACTTTAGCCCGGAATATCAAGCAGCATTTGACGCCACATTCAACAAGGCGATGGCAGATGTTTCCGCCATCTGCAAAGCCAATAGTCAGTGTGTTACCGAAGTAGCCAATAGCCTATTGATGGCTCGCCTTGTCTGCGATAATGTAGAATGCGCCAATGACCACGCGGGAGGCGCTGTCCGCAATGCTGCACTGCGCTATGGCAGTATGCTGGATGTTGGCAAACTGGTACTGGGTGATTTTGGTTGGCTTATTGGGCTGAAAGGCCCGTCAAACACTGCTACGAAGTCTATAGATGCTGTAGTTCCCAATTCGGGCAAGACCTCAGTTTATGTGTCTACCTCCGTAGATGGTACAACTCAGTACGTAGGCATTACCGATAATTTGGAAGCCAGAGCAGCAGCTCATTCGTCTCAAAAGGGGATTGAAATTGACCCAATCCCAGGCCTTCAGAACATTTCAAGGGAAGATGCTCGAGCTGTAGAGCAAGTTTTAATTGAATATAATGGGCTTGGTAAAAATGGTGGAACATTGATCAATAAGATCAATAGCATCGCTGTGAAAAATCCTATTTATGCCCAATCATTGCAGCGTGGTGCTGCATTGTTGAAATCCGTCGGACACCCAGGATTCTAGCCATGTTAAAAGCAGGTGATACTTTTTCTATCGTAACAGCAACAGGTGTTGGTTACTTTCAATATGTAAAAAAAATGCCACCACTGGGCAGTTTGATTCGAGTTATTCCGAAAATTTACGCAAAGAGCGATATTTTTTCTGCTGATTTTTTGGAGGTTAATACTAATTTCTTTGTCTTCTTCCCTGTTGCGGATTCGCTCAAGAAAGGTCTGATAGAAAAGATTGGTAATTTTCCGATACCTCAACATGCTAAAACGCCAATATTTAGAACTGGCATTGTAAATCCGGCAACAAAGAAAGTTGATGTCTGGTGGTTGTGGGATGGTATTCGTGAATGGAAAATTGGAGAATTATCGGATGAGCAGAGAAGGCTTCCAATTCGTGGAGTATGGAATGATACCCTATTGAAGGAACGAATTGATGAAGGATGGCTTCCTGAGTTCGATTTGAGGTAAGAGAAAAATCCCGTACGAGTAAGTGGCGGGATTTTTTTATTTTATAGCTAGAGTATAAATTATGCAGGACCAACATTCTCTTTTCTTGGTAGCACTGCTTGCAGCCCTACTCACTGCCTGTCAGTCCGTCGGCGTGCAATATCGCTTCCCCAGCGCAATGGAGCCGTCTGCCGAATTGCAAGGTAAGGAGGGTGGCATGATCAATACCTTTGATGCTGAAGGGTGCTACGTTGGGCGTACCAGCGTGACTGACAAGGTACGCTTACGGGCGGGTGATCCTGTGGTGCTGGCGTATGAAGTGGTGCTGAATGCATCCGAGTACAACACCATTTATAACGTTCCGCCGATCACATGTACTCGGCTGTTCAGCTTTATCCCACAGGCGGATGCGCATTATGTATTACGTGGTGACATTACTTATGTGGATGGCAAGAATATGTTCGGCAAATCCATTGCCATTCGCAGCTGCGAGGCTGGTCTGATGCAGCGCCTGCAAGATGGCTCGCTAGCCGATGTTCCCGTTACCACTCTTGGCTTGTACCACAAGCGTTGGAACTGCCTGCAGGCACGACCACCCCAGCCACACCAAGAAGAAGATGACGAGGATTGATGACACGTTCCATCGATTGAATCGTAATCCAGATTTTTTCAGCCTTATATCACCCCCTTGAACACACACAACGACACCCACGCCGGGTGTCCTTTATGCCCTCGCCTCAGCTTTGTCTGGGGCGTTTTCATTGGAGTGATCTATGTCCCATCTCATCGAATCCATGGCCTTTGTCGGAGCCACGCCCTGGCATGGTCTGGGCAATCCGCTTTCTCCTCAGCAGCCACTGGAAGTGTGGCTGACCGAGGCCGGTATGGACTGGCGTATCGAGCAGAGTGATGTCTTGTTCAACGTGGCGGCCGATGGCATGCACATCCGCCCGTTTACTGATTCCAAGGTGCTTTATCGGTCTGATTCCTTGGCTCCACTGTCGGTGGTGTCGCCACGTTACAAGGTAGTGCAGCCATCTGAGGTTCTGGAGTTCTATCGCGATCTGGTCAGTGCCGGTGGCTTTGAGCTGGAAACTGCTGGGGTATTGAAGGGTGGCCGCAAGTTGTGGGCACTGGCCAAGACAGGGCAGGAAGCGCTGCTCAAGGGTGGTGACCGAGTGAAGGCCTATCTGCTGCTGGCCACCAGTTGTGATGGTACGCTGTGCACCACCGCCCAGTTCACCTCGGTGCGGGTGGTGTGTAACAACACCCTGCAGATGGCGGTGAAGGATAGAAGCGGTGCGGTGAAGGTGCCCCACTCCACTGTCTTCGACCCACAGCAGGTGAAGGATGCACTGGGCCTAGGTCTGTCCGCCTGGGACCGTTTCATCGGCAACATCAAGCAGCTGTCGCAGCGAACGGTGTCACCGGAAGAGGCTTGCCAGTTCTTCCGCGAGGTACTGGACGAACCGCTGGTGGAAGGCGTGGAGGATGCGGTGACCTCCAAGGCGCTGCAGCAGGTATCAGCGCTGTATAGCGGTGGCGGGATGGGTTCGCTGTTGGCTGGTACCAAGGGAACCGCTTGGGGCCTGGTTAATGCGATGACTGAGTATGTCGATCATCGCCGTCGTGCTCGCAGTCAGGACTACCGGCTAGATTCGGCCTGGTTCGGTCAGGGTGCCCAGCTCAAGGGCAAGGCACTGGAGCATGCACTGGCCCTGGTGGAGTGATGCCATGGCCTCC
This sequence comes from Aquitalea sp. FJL05, assembly GCF_003852595.1. NCBI lineage: Bacteria > Pseudomonadati > Pseudomonadota > Betaproteobacteria > Neisseriales > Chromobacteriaceae > Aquitalea > Aquitalea sp. FJL05. Next base: position 328,271 of record NZ_QAJS01000009.1, on the reverse strand, counting down.
GTGCAATCCATTGCGTTGACGGCAGCCTGTCTGACGGCAGGGATGCGGGACTTCTGCACCTGGAACAGCCTGGGTGTGGCATACGACGGACCGGATGCCGAGCGCAGTCTGCTGGTGATCTGGGGTGCGGGTTGTCTGGAGCTGCATGCCGAACTGGTGCAGTACGCGCCAATGGTCGCAGCACTGGCAGATACCTTGTACGACCAGCTGCGTCAGGCTGCACCGGGAGTGTGGCACTACGAAGTAACGGAAACGCTGGGCAGTGCCATTGCCGAGTGGATCGTACTGCATGATGGTCTACCGCCTTCCCTCGATTGGGTCAAAGCCTGTCTGGTGCGACTGGCCGGGGAGTTCATGCTGCGGGGTCAACCACAGCAGTGGCCAGCCATCCGCCAGGTCCTGCTGACGCTCTCTCCTGAGCTGCCGGTAATCGTGCCGGTTGTGCCATCGTAAATCTGCGGTTGGTCTGATGTTGGTCTGATTCTTTCCCGCTAGTTCTCCTGGTTCTGTAGTCCTGCTCTCTTCTATTGCTTCTTTCGTTTCCGTTTACCCCTATCAAACCTATCGCCCGGTCAGCCCTGCTGCCGGGCTTTATGCCTTTATAAGGAGTGTTTTGCCATGGCTGAACGCTACGCACAGGCCATTCGTCTGGCCTCTACCCTGAAGTTGTCTCGTGATGAATGGCTGCGCATCCGGCAGTTGGGCATTGGTTCGTCGGATGCTGCCCCGGCCATTGGGCTGTCACCGTACAAGTGCCCCTTGTCCTTGTGGCTGGAGAAGACTGGTCGCAAGGAGCCGGAAGATCTGTCGGAGAAAGAGCCTGTCATCTGGGGCACGATTCTGGAACCCATCCTGGCGCGGGTGTATGCCGAGCGTACCGGTCGCAAAGTACGGCGCGTGAATGCGGTACTGCAGCATCCGGAGCACCGCTTCATGCTGGCCAATCTGGACCGTGAGGTCCGTTGTCCGGACGAAGGCTGGGGCATCCTGGAAATAAAGACAGCGAGTTATCACTCGGCCCCGCAGTGGGAGGAAGGCATTCCCGTTGCCTATCAATGCCAGGTACTGCATCAGTTGGCCGTTACCGGCCATGACTGGGCCGATGTAGCGGTGCTGATCGGCGGGCAGGATTTCCGTATCTATCGCGTGCTGCGCGATGAGGACAAAATCGCCGACCTGATCGCCCGGGAAACGGTGTTCTGGCAGCACGTGTTGCTGGATACCCAGCCTGCACCGGATGGCTCGGATGATGCAGGTGCTGCACTGTCCTGGCTGTTCCCGCGTGATGATGGCCAGACCATCGACCTGTCGGAATCGATTGAGGGTAATCGGCTGTTCTCTGCCTTGCTGGCGGAGCGGCAGCGTAAAGAGGATGCCGAGGCCAAGGAATCGGCTATACGCCAGCAGATCCAGAACGTGCTGGGTCATGCCTCCGCTGCCGTCTTTCAGTCTGGCCGTATCACCTGGAAGCGGTCCAAGGATCGCGTGGCACCTGATGTAGAACGCCTGTCGCAAGACCATCCCACCTTGCTCGCCGAGTACAGCAAGTCCATTGCCGGTTCCCGGCGCTTTGTCATTCAAACGGAAAGGAAAGCATCGTGATCAAGGGTCTCGCCATTACTCCGCCCGTCATCGGGCGTATCAGCATTGGCAAGCTGGTGCAGAAACAAGAACGCTGGCTGCCGGAGAAAGACGACAGTTTTTCACTCACCACCCAGGTCCAGAGCCGGGATGGCTGGTTACTACATCCCTTGCACCAGGCGCTGTCGGAGCAGGCACAGAACGGCAAGATCCGCGCCATCCCGATCCAGCTGCTGTTCAACGACAGCGAGTTGAATCTGCGTGCCGAATACAGTGCCTTCGACCGGAATAACGGTCGTCCGGTCTGTGTTGGTAACGGAGAAACGGCACGACGGGTGACCAGTCAGGGTATGGAAGAGATTGGCTGTGCAGGTCCGGACCGTTGTCCTCTGGCCAAGGAGCTGGGCTGCAAGCTGTATGGTCGTCTCAATGTGCAGGTGGAAGGACAGCAGGATGAGCTGGGCAGCTTTATCTTCCGCACCACCGGCTACAACTCGGTACGGACATTGGCAGCACGGCTGAAGTATTACGAAGCAGCCAGTGGTGGTAACACCAAGCATCTACCGTTGCTGTTACGTCTACGGGCCAAGAGCACCACTCAGTCGCACCGTACCCCGGTGTACTACGTCGATCTGACACTGCGTGATGGCAAAACGCTGGCCGAAGCGGTCAGTACCGCACGTAAAGTAGCGGATGAGCAATTGGAAGCCGGCATCGATACCGCCGAACTGGAGCAAGCCGCCCGGCTGTTGCTGCAGAACGGTCAGTTCGAGGATACCGAGGAGGAAGTACCGCAACTACTGGAGGAGTTTTATCCAGCAGTGGAAGGAAATGAGGAGACTGCGGAGAAGCCGAAGGCCATTTCTCGGCCAACACGGTTGACCGCAAAGTTGGGGAGTGTCGCTCCCAGTTAACCCAAGCAGACGGGCGCTTGTCATGGAGTAACGAAGCTGTGTTCGTCATCCCCATGGTTAAGTGCCCTAAGCAGATTCGATCCAAGCCCCTGAGACCTCTACCATCAGACCTTACTTGGATTTCTCTACTAATTTTTGCGATAACGCCTTGACCTGATCCAGCACGAACAAGCGATCCGCCTCATCCAGCTGCTCAATATCTTCCTGTACGGCTGCAGCCCAAGAGGCTGGAGCTGTTGAGACCCCGGTAAGTAGCTGAACCAAGGGGACCTCCAGAATTCTTGCCAGTCGGTCCAGTGTGTTGAGCCCAGGTAGTGCAGCGCCACGTTCAATTCGCGATAACGATTCGGTTTCAATCCCCAAACGCTCTGCAACCACTCTCTGCGGCAAGTTCAGACTCTCGCGCGCGGCTTTGATGTTGGCTCCCACTCGCAGCCCTAACGACGTTCTCATTTCACTTGATGTTTCATGTCGATTTATGAGGTTTCACGTTGCCTCAACTTGCTCTTCAGTGGAACGACATGATATGTTCATTATTGATGTATTGTGTTTATACAGACATGGTGCATTGATTACCGAAACATCACAAATCATCCGGTAAAGCCGTATCGGCAGGTACACCATCGTCAAGCATCCCTCTTCGATTGAAATACCTTTCACAGAAATTTCATTGCATTTCCATTAACCATTGGTGAACTACCAAATTATTAAGGACCAATATCATGAAAACCAAAAGAATACTCGCAGTTGTATCAACCTCTTTGGCTGTAATGCTTGCAGGTTGTTCTAACTCCCCTTCAGAGGCCGATGCAAGAAAAGCAGTCGAAAATGCTATCGGTAGCTGTGACAATGTAAAAGTAACTGATTTTGAAAAAATAAATGGAATTTCATCTGGGGATAACTACTATACGCTGCAAGTTAAATATGCGATTGAATTTAAGGCATTCGACAAAAATATAAATGTTGCCAAAGATATACTTGGCCAAGCAGAAAAATTTCAATCTGAAGTAGTGCAGCCTAGTCAGGTACGCCGAGATGCGTATGAGCAAGCAAGGAAAGAGGCAGTATCCTCTGGCAAGTATGAAAATGCTGCTGCTTACGATATGGATCACTCAGCCGAATGGGAGAAATACAATATTGATAACAATGTTGCTACCAATCCTGATTGGGTCCTAAATAATTTCACCAATAAAGGCAGAGCTATTCTGACGAACAACCTCCGTGAGCTCTGCCCAAATATGAACCAGGTTGTATATCAGGAATATGCCAAGGCTGCCATTAATAAGCATCTGGATACTTTCAAAGTGCCATTCGAAAATAACAAACTCACTATGATCAAGTCTGACAACGGTTGGATAAACCGCTAGATACTGGGAGGAAATCACGATGCTCAACAGCTTGCTTCCCCCACGTCGTCATCCGATGCAGCTGCCCTTGCTGATGGTGGTCAGCGTGCTGCTACTCAAACACGCCTCAGCTGACCGTATCGGTTCGCTCAGCCTGTTACTGCTGGGCATTGCCCTGGGGGACAGCCTGCACCGACAGGAACCGTCACACCCCAGACCGGATCGCTAAGCGCTGCAGCCTATTCATCAGGTTCAATCTGCTGGTAGGAACGGCCTGCCAGTTTTCCCCTTACAAAAGACAAGACATGAAATCTCTCGCCCTTGCTCTCATCGCGGCAGCCTTCAGTACATCCGCTCTGGCGGCACAACCTGGTCATTGGTCTTCTGCGATGGGTATGGATGGCCAAACCATGAACTACTCGGTCAGCGATGCCAAAGGCAACAACCTGACCATCTTCTGTGGCAAAGAGCCGGCAACCATGTCGGCGGTGATCAATAAGAATGAATACGCACCCGAAAGCATGCGTAGCAATTATGGCAAGGGGGATTTCGTCATGATCATCGATGGCAAGAAACTGATGCCATCCGATGCTGGCAGCAATGCCGGTGGTGACAACTTCCGCTACGCCTGGGAGGCTATCCGTGCTGGGAAGAAGATTAGCGTGAAGGGCGGCAGGAACAGCATGATTCTGCCGGTAGAAGATGCTGCAAAGGTATTGCCACCACTGCAGCGGAGCCATTGCGAAACTTGGTAACCACCCGCCCGGCATGACCTACTGACCTACATCGCCATCTCTCCCGAGGTGGCGATTTTTTTTGCACCCAACGAAAGTGAGGCCTGACATGAACACGCCTACCAACCCATCTGAATCCACGCCACCACTGCAAGCCTGCCTGAGCCAGTGGCTGGATAAGCAAACCCGCCACCTGTCGGCAGATTACCGCCAGTACCTGCAGGATGAGCTACAGAAGATCGTCAGCTACCAGGCTGTTATCGGTGTGATGGGAAAAAGTGGTACGGGCAAGTCTTCCTTGTGCAACGCATTATTCGGCCAAGAGGAAACAGCGGTCAGTGATGTGACCGGCGGCACCCGTTACCCACAAGAAATTAACTTGGCCTATCAATCGGGAAGAGGTATCTCGCTAATCGACATGCCTGGCGTGGGGGAAAGCCTGCAGAGGCATGAAGCGTACCGCGAACAGTATCAGGCGCTGCTGCCAAAGCTGGACCTGATACTGTGGCTGATCAAAGCTGACGACCGAGCCCTCAGCCTGGATCAACAGTGCTATCAGGAATTGCTAGAGCCGCATCTGGCCAACCACTCCATCCCGGTGCTGTTTGTCATCAGTCAGGCCGACAAGATCGAACCCTCCCGGGAATGGGATGAACAAGGGCATCATCCAGGCCCATTGCAACAAAAGAATCTGGCCCTGAAGCAACGGGTGATCACCGAGTCCTTCAACATCCCGGCCAGCCGCATCAGCATGATTGCCGCTGCAGAGAACTACGGCCTGCCTGAACTGGTGGAGAGCATCGTGCGGGTATTACCGCATGAGAGAAAGTGGGGAGTGGTACGGGAAGCCAGGCCGGAACAGATCTCCAATACTACTTGGCAACTCTGTCTGGCTTGCCTCTGGCAGCTACTGCGTAGCCGCCTGGGTGACCTGGCCCGCAAGGGCAAGGCAGTGATGACTGACAAGCTCAGTACCCTGTGGGGACGCTGAGCTGGCGGCATAAAACACTCCCCAGCCGGAGAGTGTTTTTTTTTGCAATTGCGATACAGGAAATGGCTGAGTTTCGGCCAAAGCTGCCTGTCAATAACATTGATATCACGGGCAGTCGCCAGCAGCAAAGTTGACATTAAAGATTATCGTCGCGTGCTGTCCCGTACGACGAATAATGCGCATACAGGCCATCCAGCGGGCTACTCACGCCACGGCCGCCCTTGTTTAGCACATGAGTATAAATCATCGTGGTACTGACATCCGCGTGGCCCAGTAGCTCCTGCATCGTACGAATATCGTAGCCGGATTCAAGCAGATGGGTGGCAAAGCTGTGGCGCAGCATATGCGGTGTGGCCAGCTTGGCAATGCCGGCAGCTGTTACCGCCCGTTTCATCGCTCGCTGCAGCAGTTTTTCATCTTAATGGTGCAGCCGTTGAGCGCCTGAGCGCGGACCTCGCTCATCGCCAGTGGTAACAAACACATATTGCCAGCCCCATTCCTGTCCGGAATGGCAGATATTTTCGTGCCAGCGCATCGGGTAAAAACACATCAGCCATGCCGGCTAACAAATATGCCTATCGCATATCACGCCACCGTTTCAGATGGGCCTGTAGAGGTGCTACCAGGCTATGGGGCAACATCGTCACTCTGCCTTTCACCCCTTTACCATCGCAGACCAAAATTTCGCCACATCCCAAGTCGATGTCTTTGACCCGCAGGCGCATGCACTCCATCAGTCGCATGCCTGTGCCGTACAATAAACGCAGCTACAGTGCATATGGCCCACCGGCCTGTGCCAGAAATGCTGCCACCTCCAGTCGAGTCAGTACGACAGGCAGATGTTTGGACGGCTTGGCCCGAACTACCGCATCCAGCCAGGGCAAGTTCAGCATCAGCACATCACAATAGAGGAACAACAGCGTCGACAATGCCTGATTTTGCGTGGATGCAGATACCTGACCTTCAACGGCCAAACGGGTGAGGAAGCTACTAAATCTCCGTAGCCCCCATCTCGCGAGGGTGCCGGTGATGGTGAAAGCGCAAAAACGCCGTACCCAATAGATGTATTGCTGCTCCGTACGTAGGCTGTAATGCCTGACTCGCAGCGTCTGGCGCAACACATCGAGCAAGCGGGGCGCGGCAGTCCTATCTGACTGTGTACTTTCAAGCATTGGCAACTCCAATAACTTGTAAAACAACGGGAAATTTGTTTAACATTTTGTGTTATATACACATGAACCAAATATACACCTGCAAAAGTGTATATTTCACGCTAGGCTTCTCATTCAATCTACTGATCTCACCAACCAAATGCAGAACAACAATCGAATTGACGCAGAATGGGTAACCCTCAACGCCGTGCGAGGAATGGTCAAGATTGCCGCAAACGGAGATCTTGCTAAGGCAACCTACGACAATGCACTTGAGTTTGGAGGAGAGCTTTACCCAGCTTTGCTTGGTGCAGATTCCAGCATATTGCGCCGTGAACGCCAAAGTGACACTGTCAAGGAGTATCGGCAGAAGGCGCAACTCAAGTCCATCAAGCAAGCCAAGGAAGTCACGGCCTTGTCTCTACTGCAGTCGGACATTGCTGAGTTGAAGGATCTGCTGGAGATATCGAAGTCGAACAAGAACGAACGTGCAAAGACCGATCAACTCAAGCGACGCCTAGGAATTCTAGTCTCTGCGGAGGCTGAGCTTAACCCAGTGCCACATACCGAGAATCAGCTAATTTTTAGGGATGCTCTATCGGTGGCCAGGACAGTTCCGGCATTAAGATCAGGTAAGTCATTCAGGGATTTCGAGCTTCCGGATTCGAGTATTCTTAGAATTCGCGTCCTTCATCCAGATAAGCCGGAGCACGTAACGGGTGCTGATATCATCTATGAACGCCATCTGCCCTCGGAAGAAAAAGCCAGCATAGTCGTTGTTCAGTACAAAATCTGGGAAAACAAGACGATGCTTATGACTGAGCCTAGGATGCTAGGTCAAATTGATCGACTACGGGCGTTTACTTGCAACGACGATATCTGCAAGCCTGACGATACCACCAACCCTTTCCGGTTCCCATGTTGTACCGCGTTCTTGCGGCCAACTGATAAATTGCAACGTCCTGACCAAAGCTTCGTGTCAACTGGCGAACATCTGCCGCTTTGCAGAATTAGTGATGCCTGCACGATGAGTGAGCGAGGGAAGCCGCAACTCGAATACAAGACGATGCGGGATATATCGTTATCCAGTGAGATGTTTGAACAACTATTTAACAAGGGTAAGATCGGATCGCGTTACCTGACATACTCTGAATTGACGGATTTGTATACCAAGAACGCGGTAGCAGAAGATGAAAACACTGTTGTGATCTACGCACAGGAATTCAGTGACGTTCTCTAGAATGAAGCCTAATCCATCGTTCAACCGTACTTGCTCCGGCGTGGCTGCACCAGAGCAAGCCAGTTAACTCAAACGTTAGAAACCAGGTAGAGTTTACCGTGATTGATGCACTCATCAGAAACTTGCAAGCAGATATCGCGCTGCTTCAAACCTACATTGTCCAACGCCAAAAGGCTGGCTTTCATGACATGGAGCGGATGCTTGAGGCATTATCCATTCATATGTTTCGCGCACTCAGTATCGGAGAGTTAGTGAACAAGAATCAGCTAAGGGTTAATTTTCCTGCAATTGACTTGGCGGACGACAAAAAAATGATTGCCGTTCAAGTTACGTCGAATGCAAGTCCGGCAAAGATCGACAAGACAGTCCAAGCCTTCGAGACAAAAAACGACGCCGGCGTTAGCCTGAAAGATAGCTACTCGACTCTTTATATTTTCGGCTTCTGTAAGTCATCAAAACATCCGGTCCCAAACTACTGCAAAGTCATTGACCCGAGCTATTTTATTGGTGAACTTTGCGACAAGGCGGATGAGGATAAAATACAAAACATGCTAAACGCTGTGCGGCGACATCAAGATTATTCGTCACTGCATCCATGGAATGATAAGGACTCTCTTGAAATCATTCTTAATACCATTAATCGCAACGCAATCAAGCATATGATGTCATGTGAAGGCAATATCACCGACATGACCCAAGGACTCCGAGAAATATCCGAATTGATTGCCAAGGGGGCCATCCGAGGAAAAGAACGGGCAAAGTCAATATCTGACTTCGATGATCAATCCATGATTAAATTTCTCCGAGATGTAATGGACGCTGTCTCTGAAATTCAAGCGATCGTGAATAAGTCAAAAATTGGTCATGGTGACTTCGTGGCGATTGATTACGCCGGAATGATGAAGATTGATGAATTAAAAGTACAGATTTCTAAAAAATCGTCCGAGATTGCCAAATTGAACCAGATCGACATCGAGATCAGCCCAAAAGGTTTCTAACATGGCTCTCAACCTCGCCGGTTAGCTCTACGTTAGGCCTCACTAGGAGCTATCGTGCAGCCTCCAAAGCAGATAAAGAACACTATTGATGTGAAGGATCTCTACAAGATTATCATTGACACGTGAAATGGACGTGTACTGAATTCCGTGTAAACCTATCGCTCCACACTTACCTGTCGAATGTCCGATGTTGCCGACCAACAGACAGCCCTTCAACCTAGCCAGCGGCAGTTCGACCTTAGCGGTCACTTTCACTCTGAATAACGCATGGCTGCTTAGAAGTTTGGTTTGCGGTCTAGGTCGCTAAATATCATTTCAAGCTCTCGCAGATAGCCCGGCAATGGCCAACGCCGCTTTACTTCATCAGGGTCCATCTCACTAACCATCCAATAAACAAACAGTAAGATTGGTTGTGCGTAGAAGGGATTGGTTGGAGCACGATCGGCCGTTTTGATAGGGATGTATTTTTTCCTCTCAATAAAGCTACCAATGTCAGCGGAGAGACCGTCCCTAAACACCTCCCTATACTCATCAAGCACTGCATAGTTTGTCTTCTCATCAGCCTTCAGAAATTGGCCTCCGATTTTTTCACGATAGAGTGCGGTGAGGTCATCCAACAGCTGATTTCTCGGTTGGTTTGCATCCGTGAGCAGTTTCATCGTATTGCAGAAAAGCTCGTCGGTTGTCTCCATCAGCGCCATGCTTTTGGCAACCTGACGCTCTGCTTTGTGAGGAACTGGCCCAACCGGTTTGTAGATGCTGTCGTGAACTAGTTCTGCATATGCGTGCTGTAGCAGTGTTCTAACTTGGACTTCACAGCACATGTCCGTCGTGATGGCACTGCCATCGATTTCGAAATTGGCCTTGGGTCTTATCTCGAAGTGCTGGGATTGATAGTCAAAAATCTTAGGGTTCTGTTCGATCTCATCTTGATAGTCCTTGGATACTTCCGCTAACCAAGACGGTTCTTGCCGAACAACATCACAGATCAAGTCAATTTGTTCTGAAAGCAATACAACGAATCGAACACCGACAAGGTCGGTCATCTGAGTGACGGGGTCGGTGTACCCCTTGCGACCGACCTTACCAAGAGCTGAAGCTATCTCTTTGACCCGAGGAGCGGCCGGAATTTTCACAAGCATGGGGGCTTTATCTTCCCCCAGCTTTTCAATCAAGGCGCTGTTGATTTTTTCCGTAACATAGGTACCCCACTTGGCATATCCCAAGTGGTTTTCCTCTAGATATTTACGGAAAGCTTCTGTGTCCATTACTGCTGCTCTTGGAAGGCCCCTTTGATCTTCACAACAGTGATGCCTGCATCATCTGCAGGTTCGATCTGTAGGAAATCATCGGTTTTTTCTGGTGGAGTTGAAATCCAAACCCCGTTAGTAAATACGAACCTCCGACGCTTTCTCAGTTTTGCGTGTATGTAGTCTGTGTCCTTATTAATCGCATTTGCAGGAAAACCTTTAGCAGTCATATAGTCTTCATATTCCTTGCGAAGCTCTGCTGGCAGATGCTTTGCACCAAAGCCGCCCGCACTGATGGTGGCTTCTTGACTGCGAAGTTCCGTTCTCAGGGCTTCATGAAGATCAAGCTTGGCATTGTCGTCAAGCGGAGCAGTTTTGATAAAGTCGCGTGTGTATTCGAAGAAGTCTTCGGTTAATTTTTTCGATGAAGCTTGGATATCCATCCCCAGGAAAACACGGTAGAAGTACGCTGCTGCTGGGCGAGTTTCAGTCGCTGTCATCAGGTGATCGAACAAAAACGAACGATAGTTGCCTGCCTGATAACCCTCAGCTCCTGCAGGTTTACTGATATGTTCAGTCAAGAGACCGATTTTGTAGAACCGTTGTGTATCTGTCAGGAGTAGTTCGGCAATGTACTCCATATCAACTTGGTCATCTTTCTCATTTGCCTTGAAACCATCTTGCGTTTCTGCCTTGATCGCCGCAATAAAAGGTAAAGCATCATCGCCCACACGCCCGGCGATGATGGCAAGCATCCCTCCCGGAGTGTTAGTAGTCAGTTGGGCTTTGTGCAGATTTATTGCAAGCTCCTTCGATGTCTTGATGAAGCTTGCCTCATCAGCATGGAGCATTGATGCAGCAGTCTGAAAAAAACTTTCTGCAGTTACATCATGGATCGACATCTCAATACCGTGAGACTTGTTTCCAAGGGCCTTTGTGATCCGAAGTTGCAACGCGTCAATTGCTGGCTGAGCAAGCTTGACAAGGTGATTGCTCGTCTTGGGGTCGAGAGGTTCCTTACCAGCCACTTTCGTGTAGATGCGGTGGACGATAATGCGTTGTATCATCAATCCTTCAAACCGAAATTGAGGTACTTGAACTACTTCAGGTGCCGACATGTGTTCTCCCTTTATAACCCCCTCATGTGGGATCGCATACTAAGCCATATGCTCAAAATATAGGCAGCGATACCCGGTAGGTAACGGAGGGGACCGACCGCTCGAATGGTGGCACTGAGTGACGAGTAAACGTCCGCAACTTGCCGAAAGTAGCCATACTAGCACATCGGCATGGCCGTCTGCTCAGGCCGACGATCTGCCACAACGTAGAGAGGGCAGCAGGTTGACCAAAGCAGTTGTTTAAAGCCCTATTTATCGTTATTGCGGAGACGGCATCGGCTCCAGCTCGGTTGCCGGAATTTCCTGGGATGGCAGCAAATCCATTACATCGCAGAACAAGGCCCGGTTCTGCCAGTCGCTACGGTCACCGATCACATAGAAGCGTCGCTTGGCCCGTGTCGCGGCTACATTCAGGAGGTTCGGCTCCGATACCGCCCAATCTCGGGCTCCTGGGCCATCTGTATTTCCGCCCAGAACCATGATCACGACAGCCGCTTCCTTGCCCTGCATGGTATGGATGGTGCCGTATGTCATCTTCTTTTTCACGATGCGACTGAGGTGGTCACGCACAGCAGTGAATGGGGTGATGACGGAAATGTCGTTGGCCTTCACCCCATCCTTGAGCAAGCGCGCCTGCAGTTCTCGCAACATCACGCCTTCGGCAGGTATCCAGTTTCCTTCGGATGGACCTCGGGCATCGATCCAGCCCGTCAGCAAACTGGCTGGTGTTTCCTTGTCGGCACGGGGTGCCAGAGTGCCGTAGACCATCACATCGTCATAGGCAATGCGATTGGCAAGTGCATACATTGGTCGGTCGCAGCGGCGATGAACCAGCAGGGGCAGTCCAACCCAGGCCTTGTTACCGATCGGTCCGGCCATGCGGCCCCACGGCGTAACTTCGTCCGCCAGCGTCTGCGCAGACTGCCGGTTCGGGAGCCAATGAGCATCGACACGGTAATGGGTACGCATGTGTTCCAGTACCGCATCGGACACTTTGACGATGGGTTTGAGCTGGAGTGGATCACCTACCAGCAAGGCCCGCCGGGCGCGCCACAAGGCCCCGACGGCAGCTTGAGGCGGTGCCTGGCCGGCTTCATCCACCAGTAGCCAGCCGATCTCACCGACTCCCAGCGAGCTGAATGAGCGGGAGAAGGAGGCGAAGGTACTGCTCAGGACGGGAACCACCATGAACAACGAAGCCCAGGCTGAGCGGATCGCATGACGAGAAAGACCGTACATGCGCGGCCCCGTCAACAGGCTGTTGATCAGTTTCAGATTGGCTTTGATTCGCGCAGCCTCCAATTCGAAGAATGTGCGGTGGAGCTTGAGTGCCTGGATGAACACATGTGCCCGCGCCCGCCGCCAGCCGGGAATGCGCCAGGGTTCGGCCAGCTCAATGGCCTCACCTCGGCCAATATTGCCAGTTTGCAACCAAACCAGCAGGTGCTGGGCCTGGTGGGCGATTGCCAGCTGGGTTGCATTCTGAACCTGCGTTTGGACCTGGTCCTGAAGCTGCGCCAACTTTGCACGGGCATCCGTAAGCTGCTGCGCCAAGCGCTCTCGGGCTTCCTCAAGTTGCTTGATCTTGCGTGCCAACTGGGCAAGCTCCGCCTCGGCCAACGCGCGCTGGCCTTCCAGCAAGGTCAGCTTGGCATCCCAGCTGCGCTGTGCACCCCACAGACTGATCAGTTTGCGCCAGAAACTAGGCTTGTCTGCCTGATGCTGTTCCAGCGCCTGCAGACTACACTTGAGCGCAGTATGAGCAGGACGGCTTTCCATCGCATCCAAGTGGGCAAGCTGGCTTTCTGTATCGGCCAGGTCTTGCTCATGCTTACCAAGTGCCTGAGACTGAGCCTCAAGCTTCGCCAGGATTTCACAGAGGGTTTGGACCTGCTCTCGGATAGAACAGGCATCGGCACTTGCTTGCTCGGCCTTGGCCTTGACGGCTTCATATTCAGCAACCGCCTGCTTCCACAATACCTGACGTTCTGCCGGTGACAGTGTTTTGTTGCGCTCGATATAGGTGTCGAGCCAATCCGAGAATCCTTGTGGTTTTGACTGCTGGGCTGGAGACTCATCATGAAGGTTGCCATCATCCAGCACGTCGGTCAGATCGGCAGGCGGAGCCTCTCGTACACTTGCAAGATCCTCGTCCGCCCCATCATCGCAATCGTCATCATCCTCAACCTCTTGGTCTTTGCCGACAAAAGGACGCTGGCCATCGAAATAGCGCTCCACGAACTGGGTGCGTCTGGCTTTGCTGCCCAGCGCACCAGAAATCAGCCCCCAAGCGGGTTTGCCGGACACCAACTCACCCAGTTCAGCAAAATACTCGGCATCGGGCAGCCAGCTCTCATCGATCTTGTCCCGTTGTGGCAATTCGAGTGTAACGTTTTCTACTGCACCGTTATTGGACGAGGCGACCACGATCTCAAAGCCGTACAGTGCCGGATTGAGCTTGTAGCTGGTCAATTGCTTGCCGCCATCATTGGCGACTTCGCGTCCGTCACTGACAAATCCATCTGATGCACGGGGCAAGCTGGCAAGCACATCGGCCCGGCGGGTGACGATGGCCGCGATCAAGTCACGCAACAGCGTCGTCTTGCCAGTGCCTGGCGGACCATTGACCCCCAGCAGCCCTTCACTGTCGGCGAGGGTGGACAAGATGGTGTTGACTGCCAACTGCTGAGAATGCACCAATCCGCGATGCTGCTCGGTGGGCCAACAGCTATTGGCATAGCCATCCGGCAGCAGGCGCTCAATCAGCGACCAGGATGCACCGTCATCGTCCACATGCAACCGTGACTGCGAGTCGTGTCGGGACAGGTATTGTTCCAACGGCTTGCTGCTCACCCCTTGACCGATGTTATCAGCGACATGGACCAGGTCGTCGAGCAGAAAACTGTTGAGCGGATCGTTTTCTGTTACTGGTTTTCTGGGATTGATCGGTTGCGAGCGGAAGCGAAACTTAGGGAGTCGCGTAGCTGGAAAAAAGTTTGCCACGCCGAGAAATTGCAAAATCCATTCAGTCAGTGCATCCAGAGTCGGGCCAGACACTTGGCCCGTCAGCCAGGATTTGACTTGGTCGGCGGCGGCTTTTTGAGCGTCTTCGAATCCCTGGGTCCAATCTTGACCAGTCAGCACACGCCCCAGAAACCACGCCTCACTCGACAGGACAAAACTATTCTCGACCAGGTGGCCGGCCATGGTGAATTTGGCGGCGAATACCGCGGAAATCTGCGATTGTGGCTCTTTATAACCCTGATCCGCACCGTACCGCTTCAGGAGCTCTTCTGCGACCAATTTATTGTCATACAACTGGGCGTAGAGCGTGTGGCTCCAGATGCGATGCTTGGGCAATTCCTGTTGAGCAAGCTGGCTTCTATCCTCCCAAGGCAGAATGGGAGCTTGAATCGGTATGTCATGCAAATAGGCAGCATAAGGGTTGCTGCGTTTTTCCAGCTTGGGGGCTGATTGGGGTTGCAGCAACTCCACCGCATGCCAATACCGGACGATCTTTTCTTCTTCGGTCAAACCTTCATTCCCTTCATCCATCTCCGGTTCATCAGATGCTTTCGCATGCCGTCACCATGACATATGGTTGGCATAGCGGTTGAAGTTTTCAATGTAGAGCTCCAGAAAGCGCCGGCTGTTGTGTGCGAAACCAGCCTGCAGCAAAGCGCAGACGTTGGCTTCGGCTTGAAGCTCTTGGGTCAGCAGGGTGGCCGATGCTTCATGCCAGCCAAGACGCCCTACAGGCATGCGTGCGAATATGCCGCTATGGCTCGCTGCCGCTTGTTCCAGGGTCTCCACACTGCTCTCTTCCAGATAGGCCAATGCGGCGAGCAGCTCGAAACGCTCGAAGACCAATTCAAATTCGGCGGATACACCCGCGAAGCTGGAACGCCAGTTCGTCATGACCTCCAGTAGATGATCACTGAGCGGTGTTTTGCGCTGAGCAAGCCCTTCGAGTTGATTCCATAGATCTCGCCTTTCTCCTTTCCACTCGCTCAAGAACAGGGTGGAGACTACCCGCTTGGGATTGCCGTACTCCCGGGGCCAGGTTGCACTCAGCAGCGCATGCAGTGTCTGCCAGCGCTGTGAGCGCGCCAGGGCAACCCCATAGGAGGTGAAGACCAACACAGCCGGATAGGAACGCAGCTCCAGCCAGATAGACAGACCATTTCCGACCTTTTCGGCTTGCAGATACAGACCTCTGAGAATGTCCAGTACCATGGGCAACTCACTACCATCCCCCCATCGACCGAGCACGCCGGCCATGCGTGCCAAAGGCTCTGCCAGGGCTTCATAGCGCTGTACGCGGGACCGAAATTCAGCTTGATTCCATGAACTATGTGGCGGGAATTGGCCACTATCCAGCTGCTGCATCACGCGTTCGGTTTCTTGCGCAAACAGCTCATCCAGCTGAATGCGATATTCCGACTTCGCCAAATAGCGCTTGGTGCTGTTGACCAACAAGTCGATGCTCTGCGGGTTTTGGCGTTGGCTTTGCTCAAGCGTTTCTACTCGTTGCTGCAGGGTCTGAAAGAATTCGTCGGCCCCGGCAATCGGAATGGTTTTGGCCGCGCGGTGTACTGCCAATTCCTGGGCACCGTCACCCAAGGTACCTCGGGCGGCCCAATACATCGGATAGCGCCGATTGGGCGCGCGCAGAAAGGCGGCGCGCAGCGCGTGGTCCCATTCGCCAGACCAGCCGCAGATAATCAGGCCATGCTCATCCAGGATGCGGTCCAGCAGCCTGTTATAGCTTTCCGGGTAGGCACTCAGCTCCTGGTCGGTATTCAGAATGCGGGCATCCTTGTAATCACCGTGCAGCTTGAGCAGATAACAGCGGCTGTGGGTCAATGGTTCTGCTCCTGCCAGGGCATCTGCCGAAGCAACCACCGTCGGTTCGATGCCTTGCTCGCGGAGCGCGTTTTCCATCAGGCGGTCAAAGTTGGTCGTGACAATGACCCGGATGTGGCCGGAACGGACCAGTTGCGCAATGGCGTGATGCGCCTTGGTCGGCACTTTGCGGCCCTCGTCACGATCCTGTGCATCGGGTTCGATGTAGCGATGCAATATCGCCCTGCGCTCATCCGGCGAGCTAGCAATTTCCTCCAGCAAGTCGGAATAATTCGGCTCCTGGCCGGTCTTGCCCCGATACCAGGCAGCCCAGTCGGATTGTTCTGTGATGCCTTGGGCCGCTGCCACGCGGCGCACCAGATCCAAAGTGATTTCCCAGCCAGTTGGAATACCCGCTGTGCGCGACAGGCCTGAGCCCAGCAAAACAGCAAAAACCCCCTTGTTTTCGTTGACGGAGAAGGCCAGAGGGGTAAGCGGATCGTCTTTCAATAATGTCATGGCTTGTTATGTCTTGGTCAGCGTTGCTGACCTTGTCCATTGTGTTGCTACAAACGGAATATACATGACATAAACATTTACCCATACCCGCTGCCATCAGCCCTCCCCTTCGCATACCGCAACTACCCCCTGCTTGCTCCAAATCCATGCCATCCATTGCCAAAGACCTTGGTATCAGCCTTACACAGGTAGCTAGCACGATAAAACAACTGCTCCAGACCTACCTGATCCCCTCTATTGACCCGATACACGGCATTCTGAGGAAAGTGCACCAATCCACTCACCTCCCCCCTACTCAAGCCCAACGCGCTTGCCCAAGCCTCATGTACTCGGTGGTAGTTGTTGGACTGCTCAGAGTTGAAATCACCCAGGGTATGGAACGCATGACCATTCAGCATGATCAGCAAATGGTAATGCACACTCCCGCACTCCCCTACTTCCCTCGCCCACACATAGCGCAGCATTGCCTCATGCGCATACGGATCAAGAGCAGTAGCACAGCTACGGTTGTAGCTGATCTTCTCCCGGAAAGAGGCAATAAACTTAACCAAGACATGGTTGCTTAACGCAGCCACATCGCAAGCAGTTCCTTCCGGGAACCGTAATTCCACACGAAAAGCAAATACACGGGAGCTACTTGAAAAAGCCATATGTATTACTTGATACAGCTTCTCCAGATATTCCAACACCAGCGGACCTCGCCTCAAGTACACCGGCAAGCCATTAAACCAGTTCTCTTCAAATAATTTTTGATTAGTATTATACGGATTTCTAAGTCTAGTACTCATAAGCACCTCAAAAATCAAGTCCAAGCAAGTAGGTTGCTAACACCTTGCAATCTAGTAAATATTTTCATCTAATTTCTAGCTTATTAGCTAACATGCCACACCATCCACAGCTGGATAAATGCAATCACATAACCTGAGACTGCAATTCATACTAGCTTCAGCCTTTAATACATCTACTACCTAGAAATAAAATTACAAAAAGCTTTGGGGAAAGATGCATCATCTATCAGGAACCCACCAGAAAACCCTTCTCCACCCCCACCATTTCACTCTGCAAAAATATCAGAACGTAGAGATAAAAAACGGGCCAATCAGGCCCGTCCACATTTCCGCTCTTCAATCCAACTGCTAATTTCATCTTCCAGCCATCCCACCGAACGCACCCCCAGCTTTACCTGCGAAGGAAATACTTTCTGCTTCATGTATAGATAGATAGTCGATCGCGGCAGCCCAGTCATTTCCATGACTGCATTAAGTCTTAAAATTTTCATGCTTTGGTTACCTTGCGTATTAGTCCAGAACATGTGCAACCGTTGTATTTTTTCGACTCACATCACATAACAGCCCAAGACCTATATCGTCGCGACTAGCAAGAAAACTGAAGGTGTCTCAAGCCCCCCACAAGAACTCTCTGAGCAATCGTGGCAAAGAACAAGAGGAAGGCTCAAAAACCCAGCTCTGTTTCGAGAACGAAA
Source organism: Aquitalea sp. FJL05 (assembly GCF_003852595.1). Taxonomy (NCBI): domain Bacteria; kingdom Pseudomonadati; phylum Pseudomonadota; class Betaproteobacteria; order Neisseriales; family Chromobacteriaceae; genus Aquitalea; species Aquitalea sp. FJL05. The sequence continues at coordinate 310,101 of NZ_QAJS01000009.1, read as the reverse complement.
AGTGTCTACCTGCATACAAGCCAAGTAAAAATTAGATATTGCTAAAATTTTACTACTAAGAATATACTATTAAGTATATTGAACTCTTCAATAAAACACTTTAAATTAATCACTAAATGATCTAGGTAACTACTAGAGATATACTAGAGATATGCAATGTCAATAACTAGAGATGATAAGTTAGCGCAAATTTTTGGCGGAGATAAAACCAATAGCCGATTTGAAAACTGGCTATGGATTTTCCTAAACATCCTAAACCCGAGATTGAATAGCGATGAATACGGCCCCAAAATAAGAAAAAAAATGGCCGATATACTTGAAAGCGAGCCGCAATTTAAAACCGCCGCCGTAAACTATGCAAATAACGGTTTTCTTCCAGATGTATATTTAACCTGGATAACCGATGATGAAAGGCAAGTAAAATGGCTTACTGGATATTTCTGTAGCATGTTAAATTACAACAAAAATTTAATGCCAACACTTTTAACAGGGAGAAATCGGGTTATATCTTTAATTGATGCACTCAACACTGACAACAGATCAAAACTTAACATAATTGAAAGTGCAAAAAGCGCATGGAATATACAGCAAGAAAAAGATCGCATTTTTGATTGGTTTAAAAATGATGAAGAAGATGATGAAAGATGTCAATTCGCTTGGACATGGATAAGAGACCACACCCATTATCAAATCCAGCACGGACCTGCAGTAAGAAGCATCCCTGACCTTATTCAGCTCTTCGAGCAAATAGCTCCAAATGAAGATTGGATAGAATTATCAATTGAAAAAATTAAAGTAGCGTGGCGCCAACGCAAGTACCGTCAAAACATGATCGGCAAAAAACAATATAACTTTGTTCTTTCTGAAAATACAGTTTACCTTCTTGACGGATTGTCAAAGAAATATGATCTAACCAGGGCAGAAATCATAGAGGTATTAATAAAAGCAGAGGCTGAAAAAGAAACATACATCTCAGAAAAAATTCGTAAAAGAAGCATCTTATTGGATTAAGGATAATATTCAACAATGTTGGCAAGCTGGAATGACTATTGCCACTCCAGCTTGCCAAGCGATATCACCGCCAAGGAAGCGGAGCTGGATCAATTAGATTCAAACTGGATAAGACACACAGAACGCTCAACCAGGCATTGGTAGCAGCGCCGTTGGGCCCACTCACTACCTGCCATATCTTGGAAACAGGCTACGCATCAAGTTGAGCAAAACGGCCGTCATCAGAAAATGCTCAGTTTAGGAGAGAAGTTTAATGCAGGTTTTTATGCAGGACAGACGAAATAGACAACAAAAAAGCCCTGAATAATCAGGGCTTTAATGTAGATATCTGGCGGAGAGGGGGGGATTCGAACCCCCGTTAGGGTATTACCCTAAACACGCTTTCCAGGCGTGCGACTTAAACCACTCATCCACCTCTCCAGATGGCTGCTGAAGCCTGCTTTACAGCGTTTTGGCCTCAGAGGCTGCGCAGTATATAAGCCCTTATTGCGCAGTGCAAGGGGTTTTGTAGGCGCTATGTAAAAAAAGCTGTTGCTGGTAGTCGTCGATGGCTTCGCGTTCGCGGGCCAGCCAGTTGGCGATGGCGGCGCGAAAACGCGTATCGGCGATCCAGTGGGCCGAGCTGGTCTGCACAGGGGTGAAGCCGCGTGCCAGTTTGTGCTCGCCCTGTGCGCCACCTTCAAAGCATTGCAGGCCATGGCGGATGGCGTACTCGATACCGCTGTAATAGCACAGCTCGAAATGCAGGCAGTCCACGCTTTCCAGCGCCCCCCAGTAGCGGCCATACAGGGTGTTGCCGTCCTGCAGGCACCAGCTGGCGGCAATGGCCTGCCCATCGCGCCGGGCAATGAACAACAGGCAGTGCTGGCCAAGGGTACGCCCTACCCGCTGGAAGAAATCCAGGTTTAGATAAGGTGGCGAGCGGTGTTCCAGATAGGTCTGCCGGTAGCAGCGTTCGAAGAATGCCCAGTCGGCCGCGCTGATTTCCTCGCCCTTCATTACCTGCACGCTGATGCCGGCATCGCGCACCTTGCGTCTTTCCTGCCGGATTTTCTTGCGCTTGCTCTGCGATAACTGCGCCAGAAAAGCATCGAAATCGGCATAGCCCTGATTTAGCCAGTGAAACTGCACGCCATGGCGCAGCAGCCAGCCAGCTTCATGCAGCAAGGCCAGCTCGTCGGCAGCGGGAAACAACACATGGGCGGAAGACAGGCCGTGGTCGGCGACCACTTGCTGCAGCCCCTGAATGAGTTGGCGCTGCCCTGCGGCATCGCCCAGCAGGCGTGGCCCGGTTACCGGAGTGAAGGGTGAGGCCAGCAGCAGCTTGGGGTAGTAATCCAGTCCGGCGCGCTGCCAGGCTTCGGCCCAGGCCCAGTCGAACACATATTCGCCGCGCGAATGGCTTTTCAGCCAGGCGGGGGCCAGCGCTTGCAGATGGCCATCCTGCTGCAGTTGCAGTGGCAATGGCTGCCAGCCGCTGGCCGCGCTGGCGCAGCCGCTGTCTTGCAGTGCAGTGAGCCAGTGCCTTTGCATGAACAGGCCGGCGGGCTGGGCCAATTCATCCCAGCGCTGGTCTTCCAGCTGGTGCAGGCTATCGAGCAGTTGCAGATTCACGCGGTTTCCTTTCGGGCAAGCCGGCATTCTTCAGGTAAAATCCCGCTATCCAAACCCATGGTTATGTTCAACATGCGTATTGCGCTCGCTCAGTTCAACCCGATTGTTGGCGATATCGCCGGCAATACCCGAAAAATTCTCGATCTGGCCCAGGCTGCCATGGCGCAGGGCGCCGACATTCTGGTGACGCCGGAGCTGGCGCTCACCGGCTACAGCCCGGAAGACCTGTTGCTGCGCGACAGCTTTTATCGCGCCTGCTCCGCCGCCATGGACCAGTTGCTGGAGCTGGATGGCATTACGCTGGTGATTGGCCATCCGGTCAAGCTGGGTCACGAGCGCTTCAACGCCGCCACGGTACTGCGCGATGGTAACCGGCTGGGCCAGTATCACAAGATGCTGCTGCCCAATGACGAGGTATTCGACGAATGCCGCTACTTTACCCCCGGTGCCATGCCGCTGGTGTTCCAGCAGGGTGAGCACAAGGTGGGCGTGCTGATCTGCGAGGATGTGTGGTCGGTTGACCCGGCGGCAGAAGCCGCCGACGCCGGTGCGGATGTGGTGCTGGTGCTGAATGCCTCGCCCTTCCACCGCAACAAGATCGAAACCCGCCACGAGGTGGTGCGTTACCGTACCGAGGAAACCGGCCTGCCGTTTGCCTATGTCAATCTGGTGGGCGGCCAGGACGAACTGGTATTCGACGGCGCGTCCTTCGCCACCAACAAGGCGGGCGAAGTGGTGGCCCAGGCCTGCGCCTATGGCGACGAACTGTTGCTGATCGACTTCAACGCCGGCGACCTGCAAGCCGCACCGGCCAAGGCCGCGCTGCCGGGCGAGCTGGAAAGCGTCTACCAGGCGCTGGTGGTGGGCGTGCGCGACTACATCACCAAGAACGGCTTCCCCGGCGTGCTGCTGGGCTTGTCCGGTGGCATCGACTCGGCGTTGACGCTGGCCGTGGCGGTGGATGCATTGGGCGCAGACAAGGTGCACGCGGTGATGATGCCCTCGCGCTATACCGCCGATATCTCGGTGATCGACTCGCGTGACATGATTGGCCGGCTGGGCGTGAAGTATGACGAAATCGAAATCTGGCCGATGTACGAAAGCTTCATGAATGCACTGGCGGCCAATTTCAACGGTCTGGCGGAAGACACCACCGAAGAAAACCTGCAGGCGCGCATTCGCGGCACCTTGCTGATGGCGCTGTCCAACAAGAGCGGCAAGCTGGTGCTGACCACCGGCAACAAATCGGAAATGACCACCGGCTACTGCACGCTGTACGGTGATATGGCCGGTGGCTTCGCCGTACTGAAAGACGTGGCCAAGACCCTGGTGTTTGCCCTGTGCCGCTGGCGCAATACCCAGGGAGAGGTGATTCCGGAGCGCATCATCACCCGCCCGCCCTCGGCCGAGCTGCGCCCGGACCAGAAAGACCAGGACAGCCTGCCGCCCTACGAGGTACTGGACGCCATCATGGCACGCTATGTGGAGGAAAACCTGTCGGCAGAAGAGATCATTGCCGACGGCTTTGCCGAGGCCGATGTGCGCAAGGTAGTGCGCCTGCTCAAGATCAACGAATACAAGCGCCGCCAGGCACCGGTTGGCCCGCGCGTCACCCGCCGCGGCTTTGGCAAGGACTGGCGCTACCCCATCACCAACAAGTTCAGCTGACACCGGGGTGTGGCAGGCAGACCCAGCCTGCTTGCCACACCTCGCCAGCCATGCCAAGCTGCGCGCCATCCTCTTGTCATTTCCGGAAAGCCCCATGAAACTCCGCCCCGCCCTGGCCACCCTGCCCCTTGTCACAGCCCTTGCCCTGCTCGGCGGCTGCGCCAGCCCGCTGGCCGGCAAACCCGCCGATCTGGCCACCCGCCAGGTGCTGCGCGAAAACCTGCAACACGCCAGCTACAACTTCAGTGGCGAGCTGGGCTTCACCGCCCTGCACGGCAGTAGCGAGGACGATGCCAAGCCGCAACTGCGCTACACCATCAACGAAGTCGCCCGCTCCACCAAGGTATCGGTCACCGGTGCGGTTGATCAGGCCAGCAAGCGCATGGAGCTGATCCCGGCCTTCCGCTTCGAACGGCGCAATCTGCAAGCCAGCGTCACCCTGCCGCTGGAGCTGAACCTGCAGGACTTTTCGCTGCTGGTCGATCCCTCGGCCTTTGACTTGTTCGTACCGGAGCTGCACAGCGAGCAGCCGCGCTTTGTCCGCTTCCAGCTGCCGCCGGACATTGCCGGCAAGATACCGCTGGACGCCATGCTGCAAGCCCTGCCCGGCCTGGTCGACGAAGGCTATGGCAAGGTCGACCAGCAGGCATTTGCGCTGGAAACGCTGGACGCCACCGCCAAAGAGCTGGGTGCCAGCTATCAGCTGCGCATTGCCATGAGCCCGCAGCAGGAAAACCAGGTGCTATTGCACGTGCTGGACGGCCTGGCCAAGGTAGTCACCCAGCAAGCCGAACGCAATGGCCGCCCGCAAGACGGCAAGCAAGCCGAACAACTGCTGCAACTGGTACGCGAACTGACCAAGAGCAAGGCCAGCGAGCAGCCGCTGAGCAAGTCGGTATCGCATCTGTATGCCAACCGTCGCGGCCAGTTGCTGGGCGTCAACCAGAGCGTGGAGCTGAATACCCCGCAACTGCGTGGTGAGGCTTACATCCACCTGCGCTACAGCAATCACGGCAAGCCGGCGTTTGTACATCAGCCGACTGCAGCCAGCATCATCGACTACGACAAGCTGCCCAAGCCGCAATGGCTGAAAGGGCTGCAGGAGCCGGAGCAGCAGTAAGCGCTGCGCCATACTCCTTAACAGCAAAGGCAGAACCCCCCGCCTGCCTTGCTGTCACACTGTGCTGCACTGTACTCACGCAAGCGCAAGCCCTGGCGGCCTGCTCCAAGGATTCCCATGAAAAAAATTGCCCTGGCCTTACTGGCCACCCTGCTGAGCGTGCCGGCCCATGCCAGCGCCATCGCCCAGCTCAAGGCCTTTGTCAGCGACACCAAAACCCTGTCCGCCAACTTCAACCAGCTGGTCAGTTCCAAAAACAAGCGCGAAGAAGCCAGCGGCACGCTGGAAATCTCCCGCCCCGGCAAATTCCGCTGGAGCTATAACAAGCCCTACGAGCAGCTGATTGTCGGCGATGGCAAAACGCTGTGGATCTACGACAAGGACCTGTCTCAGGTCACCCGCAAGAACCTGGACGGCGCACTGGGCTCCAGTCCGGCGGCACTGCTGGCCGGCAACAATGCCATCGAGCGTGACTATGTCCTGAAAGAAGCCGGCAAACAGGGCGAAGTGGAATGGCTGAGTGCCAGCCCGAAAAAGGCCGACAATACCTTCAACGCCATCCGCATGGGCTTTAGCAACAAGATGCTGGTGGAAATGGAGCTGACCGACAGCTTCGGCAACAACACCCGCATCCGCTTCAGCGCCCAGCAAAAGAACCCGGCGCTCTCAGCCAGCCACTTCAGCTTCACCGCCCCCAAGGGCGTGGACGTGGTCAGTGGTGATTGAGGCAGCGCCCCGCCCAGTGCTGATATACTCAGCGGCTTCCCCCTGCCGTATTAGCCGCCATGAATGATCTGTTTGCCCAGGAAGCGAAAAAACCGCTGGCCGAAGCCTTGCGCCCGGCGTCGCTGGCCGAGGTCATCGGCCAGCAGCACCTGATCGGCCCCGGCAAGCCACTGCGGCTGGCAGTGGAATCCGGCACCCTGCACTCGATGATTCTGTGGGGCCCGCCCGGCGTCGGCAAAACCACGCTGGCGCGCATTCTCGCCGGCAGCTTCGATGCCGAGTTCATCCCGCTGTCGGCCGTCTTCTCTGGCGTAAAGGACATCCGCGACGCGGTGGAACAGGCCCATGCCGCGCTACAGCGCTCCGGCCGCCACACCATCCTGTTTGTCGACGAAGTGCACCGCTTTAATAAAAGCCAGCAGGATGCCTTTTTGCCCTTTGTCGAATCCGGCCTGCTCACCTTTATTGGTGCCACCACGGAAAACCCGTCGTTCGAGGTGAACTCCGCCCTGCTGTCGCGCGCCCAGGTCTATGTACTGAACAGCCTGAGCGAAGACGAACTGGTGCAGTTATTGCAGCGAGCGCGTGACAAGGGCGCACTGGACGGCCTGGAGTTTGACGAGCAGGCCATCGCCGCCCTCAGCGGCTACGCCGATGGCGATGCACGACGCTTTCTCAATCTGCTGGAGCAAACCCGCACCGCCGCGCTGGCCCGCAAAACCAGCCAGATCACCCAGGACTTTCTGGCCGAAGTGCTCAGCGTCAACGCCCGCCGCTTCGACAAGGGCGGCGACGCCTTTTACGACCAGATTTCTGCCCTGCACAAATCGGTGCGTGGCTCCAACCCGGATGCCGCGCTGTATTGGCTCACCCGCATGCTGGATGGCGGCGCAGACCCGCGCTATCTGGCACGCCGCTTGGTGCGCATGGCCTGGGAAGACATCGGCCTGGCCGACCCGCGCGCCATGCAGATCTGCAATGATGCGGCCGCCACCTTCGAACGGCTGGGCAGCCCGGAAGGCGAACTGGCGCTGGCGCAGGCCGCCATCTATCTGGCCGTGGCCGCCAAGAGCAATGCCGGCTACATGGCCTACAACCAGGCCCGCGCCTTCGTGAAGCAGGACAAGAGCCGCCCGGTGCCGGTACACCTGCGCAATGCCCCCACCAAGCTGATGAAAGAACTGGGCTACGGCCACGAATACCGCTATGCCCATGACGAGCCCAATGCCTACGCCGCCGGCGAAAGCTATCTGCCGGATGACATGCCGGAGCCGGGCTGGTACCAGCCGGTACCGCGCGGGCTGGAAATCAAGATTGGTGAAAAGCTTGCCCTGCTGAAGAAGTGGGATGAAGAGGCTGGTAAGAAGTAGAAATATCAGGCTGAAGATGCGCAATATTTCAATAACTTATGACACCACTCGCTTATTGAGTAGCAGATGTAGACACCAGATTGACCACCAAGGCCTACCCGGCGTGCCGCAATTTGCTGCCCAACACGCCAACCACCGCAGAACAATACGCCCCTACCTCCTGGCCGCCTTCTCCCGCAAAGCAGGTCGCCTGTCAGCATCTACAAGCCTGCTTGCAGCGCTTATAATGCGCGTTTGGCCTGCAACAGGCAGGACAAAGCCTGTCGCTTGCCGGTACACTTGCGCATTGCAGCACGCTGTATGATGTCTGCACGCTTGCAACACCCGGCATCAGACACTGTACTCGCGGGTAAAACCGCCGCCAGCATGGCAGGTACCGCAATACAGCAAGGCAGCGCCAGTTTCGCCAAGCGGTCGGCAAGACCGCCAACAAGACACAGCCGCCGGATCAGCAAGCCCGGAACAAGCAAGACACTTAAATACCATCAGGATTTTCCATGCTAGACATTCAATCGCTCCGTAACGACCTGGACGCCGTCGCTGCCCGCCTGGCCAGCCGTGGCTACACTCTGGACACCGCCGCTTTCGTGGAAATGGAAGCCGACCGCAAGGCGCTGCAAACCCGCATGCAGGAACTGCAATCGCGCCGCAATGCCACCTCCAAGCAAATTGGCGAAGCCAAGCGCAAGGGCGAAGATGTGTCCGCCATCATGGCCGAAGTGGCCAATGTGGGTGATGAACTGAAGGCAGCCGAAGCCGCTTTCGAAGCGGTGCAGGCCAAGATGGACGCCCTGCTGATGAGCATTCCCAACCTGCCGCACGAATCGGTGCCGGCAGGCAAGGACGAGTCGGACAACGTGGAAGTGCGCCGTGTCGGCGTGCCGCGCCAGTTCGACTTTGAAGTAAAAGACCATGTCGACATCGGCACCCCGCTGGGCCTGGATTTCGACACCGGTGCCAAGCTGTCCGGTGCCCGCTTCACCGTGCTGAAGGGTGACATCGCCCGCCTGCATCGCGCACTGGCGCAGTTCATGCTGAACACCCACACCGGCGAGCATGGTTATACCGAGCACTACACCCCTTACATCGTCAACGACAGCGCCTTGCTGGGCACCGGCCAGCTGCCGAAGTTTGCCGAAGACATGTTCAAGGTGACCAAGGGTGGCGAAGAAGGCACGGTAGACCAGTACCTGATTTCCACCTCGGAAATCACCCTGACCAACACCGTGAGCAACAGCATCCTGAAAATGGAAGACCTGCCGCTCAAGCTCACCGCCCACTCGCCTTGCTTCCGCTCCGAAGCCGGCAGCTATGGCCGTGACACCCGTGGCATGATTCGCCAGCACCAGTTCGACAAGGTGGAAATGGTGCGCATCGAGCACCCGGACCATTCCTATGCCGCACTGGAAGAGATGGTCGGCCACGCCGAAAACATCCTGAAGGCGCTGGAACTGCCCTACCGCGTGATTACCCTGTGCACCGGCGACATGGGCTTTGGCGCGGCCAAAACCTACGATATCGAGGTATGGCTGCCGGCGCAGAACACCTACCGCGAAATCTCCAGCTGCTCCAACTGTGAAGCCTTCCAGTCGCGCCGCATGCTGGCCCGTTTCAAGGACGAAAACGGCAAGAACCAGTTGCTGCACACGCTGAACGGCTCCGGCCTGGCCGTGGGTCGCACCCTGGTGGCGGTACTGGAAAACTACCAAAACGCCGACGGCAGCGTGACCATCCCCACTGCACTGCGTCCCTACTTTGGCGGCAAGGAAAAGATCGGCGGCTAAGCAGCCATCTGCACCTCAGACAAAAACCGGGAGCTTGCTTCCGGTTTTTTCTTGCCCAGCGCCGACACACAGGGTGATTTTGTTCAATACCCGCTGGCTGGCCGGCTTTATCTTCGGGGCCTTGTTCATCCCGAAGGATTACCATGCAGCTTTTCCTGTCAATGGCCGCCTTTGCCTTGGCGGCTTCCATTTCGCCCGGCCCGGTCAATATCGTGGCTTTCGGCTGTGGGGTCAGTCACGGCTTTTGGCCCAGTCTGCGCCATGTCAGCGGTGCCACCATCGGCTTTACCCTGCTCTTCTTGCTTACTGGTCTGGGACTGGCCGGCTTGCTGGCAGGCCAGCCACAGGCCAGCCGCTTCATTCAGTATGCCGGGGTGGGCTTTCTGCTTTACCTGGCCTGGCAACTCGCCCGCGCCAGTGGCGAACTGGGTGCGCAGCAGCGGCAGCCCTCGTTTCTTTACGGCGCGCTGATGCAATGGCTGAACCCAAAGGCCTGGCTGGCTTCGCTGGCCGGCATGGGGGCGTTTGTCAGCCATGGCGAAGCACAGTTGGTGTGGCAGTTTGCCGCCATCTATTTTGTTGTCTGTTACCTGTCGATTGCCTGCTGGGCCTGGGCCGGTGCGCGCTTGCAAGGGCTGCTGCGCCATCCGCCACGCATGCGGCTGTTTAACCGCCTGCTGGCCCTGTTGCTGGCGGGCAGCGCGCTCTATTTGCTGCTGGAGTGATTCAGCCCACGCTGCGGCAGTACTGACCGGGCGTGGCTGCCACCAGCCGCTTGAAAGTGCGCTGGAAATGCGCCTGGTCGGCAAAACCTAAAGCCTGCGCCACCTGGGCAATCGGCTGGCCGCTGCGCAACAGGCTTTTGCCGCGCTGGATGCGCCGGTTGAGCAGGTATTCGTGCGGCGTCATGTGATAGCGCTGGCGAAAGGCGCGAATCAGGTAGGACGCGGACAAGGCGGAGGCGCTGCAGATAGCCTGCAGGCTGATGTCGTCGGCGTAGTGGTCGTTGATGTAGTCGGCCGCCAGTTGCAGCCGCGGGTGTATCGGTGCAGCCGTACGGCGCTCGGCTGGCCATGGCTGCTGCAAATCGGTAAAAAAGGCCGTGGCCGTTTCCTGCCGGCCCAGCAAACCACCCGCGCCAGCATGGCAGGCGGCCACCAGTTGCAGCAGGCCACGATACAAGCCGGGGTCCTCGCTCAGCCTGAGCTGGAAACCATGAAAATCCTGATTGGCACTCAGCCCCAGTTCGGCTTGCAGCCCGGCCAGCCACGGCGTATCGACATACAGCATGTGATAAGACCAGGGCTGGTCGGCTATGGGATTGCAGGCGTGGACATCACCCGGATTCATCAGCACCACGCTGCCACGGCCCACGCGGTAACGGTCTTGCAGGCTCAGATAAGTGCTGCTGCCGCCGGTAATGGCTCCGATGGAAAAGTGCTCGTGCGAATGGCGGGCATAGCACACCTGCCTGCCATCCGGCACGCTGCGGATTTCCAGAAATGGCAACTGCGGATCGCGCCAGAACAGTGGCGCGGCGGGCATGACTTCCGGGTTGGGGGAGACGGATCTGGGCATCTGCCCAGCATAATGCAGCACAGGCAGCAGCGACAAGCCGCGCTGTCGCCCATCACTCAGCCCGCTTGTTGTCGCAGTAGCGCCTCGAACTCGCTGCCCGGCACCGGTCGGCTGAACAGATAGCCCTGACCGCAGTCACAGCCCTGCTCCAGCAGGAAGCGGCGCTGCTCTTCCAGCTCCACCCCTTCGGCCACCAGCTCCAGCCCCAGACTGCGGGCAATCGAGATGATGGCCTGGGTGATGGCGGCATCGTCGCGGTCCTGATGCAGGTCCATGATGAAGCTCTGGTCGATTTTCAGGCCGCGCACCGGCAGGCGCTTGAGATAGGACAGGCTGGAATAGCCGGTACCGAAGTCGTCGATGGACAGATAAATGCCCAGCGCCTGCAAGCGGTGCAGCACCTCGACCATGCCGCTGTCTTCATCCATCGCCACGCTTTCGGTGATTTCCAGTTCCAGCGCACTGCTGGGCAGGCTGTGACGTTCCAGCACCTGCGCCACGCTGTCGACGATGCTGGAATACTTCAGCTGGCGGCCGGACACATTGACCGCGATGCGCCCTTGCAGCAGGCCGGCATCGCGCCAGCGGCGGATGGCGGCGCAGGTGGTATCCAGCACCCAGTCGCCCATGCTGGTGATCAGCGAACTTTCCTCGGCAATCGGAATGAACTGGCCGGGCGAAATCAGCCCCAGGTCGGGATGGTGCCAGCGCAACAGCGCCTCGGCACCGATGATGCGGCCGGAAGCCAGCTCCACCTTGGGCTGATACCACACTTCCAGCTCGTCCTGCGCCAGTGCGCGGTGCAGGCTGTATTCCATTTTCAGCCGCTCGATGGCGCGGGCATTCATGTCGGCGGTGTAGAACTGGAAATTGTTCTTGCCGCGCTCCTTGGCCCGGTACATGGCGGTGTCGGCATTCACCAGCAAGGCATCGGCCATGGCACCGTCTTCCGGGAACATGCTGATGCCGATGCTGGCCGAGATGAACACACCCTGCCCGGCCACGGTGGATTCGGCCGAAATCGCATCCAGAATGCTCTGCGCCCGGCTGGCCACTTGCTGCACCGTCACCACGTTTTCCAGCAGCACGGTGAATTCGTCACCCGACAGGCGGGACACGGTGGACAGATTGGGCACGATGCGTTGCAACTCGCTGGCGATGCGCATCAGCAGCTCGTCGCCGGCATGGTGGCCCAGGGTGTCGTTCACCATTTTGAAACGGTCCAGATCGATGAACAGCAAGGCAAAACGGCGATCAAACTGCCGGGCCTGCTCCACCGCCGATTGCAGCTTTTCGATGAACAGCGTGCGGTTGGGCAGGCCGGTCAGCGCATCGTGGTTGGCCAGGAAATGCAGCCGTTCCTCGGCCTGCTTGCGCTGGGTGATGTCGGAAAACACCGCCACATAATGCAGGCACTCGCCGCGTTCGTCGCGGATTGCCGTGATGCTGAGGTGTTCGGTGTACAGCAGGCCGTTCTTGCGCCGGTTCACCACCTCGCCCTGCCAGAAGCCGTCGTGGCGCAGACAGCGCCACAGGTATTCGTAGAATTCGGGAGATTGCTTGCCGGACTTGAGCAAGGCCGGCGTCTTGCCGATGGCCTCCTCGCGCGAGTAGCCGGTGATGCGGCTGAACGCGGGATTGACCGACTGGATAAAGCCATTGCCATCGGTAATGACAATGCCTTCCATGGTGGCTTCGAACACCTTGTCCGCCAGCAGCAGGCTCTGGCGCGACTGCAACAAGGCCTCGTCGCGCTCGCGCAGCGCGCCATGCAGTTCCAGCAGGAATTCGTGTTCTATGCTCTGGATGATTTCGCGAAAGCCGATGATGTGCACCAGTTTCTGCTCGGCATCGAATACCGCCAGATGGCGGATCTGATGCTGCAGGATCACCCGTCGCGCCTGTAGCAGGCTGCTGCTGCTGGCCACGCCGATCACCGGGCGGGTACAGATGCTACCCAGCTCCACATCGCCCTGCCCGCCGGCCACCATGCCCACCACATCGCGCTGGGTGAGGATGCCGTAGCTGCCATCAGCAAACTGTACACCCAGTGCCGTCAGCTGCTGTTCGCGCATGCTGGAGAGTGCGGCGGAAAGATTGTCGCCTGCCTGCAGGATGACCGCCGGCGGTGCCAGGATGCCATCCAGCCGCTTCAGCCCGAGAAAGGCTTCGGTGCCCTGACACAGCACCACGTCCGACAGCGACACCAGGCCGACAATCGCCCCGTCCTTCTCTACCAGCGCATGGCGGATGCCCTGGCTGCGAAACTGCCCCAGCACATCGTGCACGCTCAGGTGGTGCGCCAGTGTCACCACCGGCTGGCTCATCACCTCGCTGATCGGGCGGCAGCGCGCCGCCGCGTCATCCAGATCGACTGCCAGCGCATCGGTTTCGGTCCAGATCCCCACAGGCTCGCCAGCGGCGGTAAACACCACGATGGAGCCACAGCCGGACTGCACCATCAGGTTGGCTGCCTGATGGATAAGCGTCTCCGGCGTGCAACTGAGAATATCAGTCGAGGCAATCTGCTCTATTGGCTGCATCAGCGGGGACATCATCGGACACCTGTAAGCAATTTAGCGTTCACAACAACGGCATTATACATTTATTACTTAACATCCAAAGGGCAAACCAGCTGCATTTAATGCATTCTGCGTATCGCGCTTGTTTTCCACTTTGCCAGCAAACTGCAAAGCAAGTTTACACCCACTCGCCCGCACGCTCCTGCCAAACCCCTGTTTTATCGACATTTTTTCATGCCACCGTTCTGGCACGGATATTGAAAGCGTTGGTCAGGTTGCAACACCGCCAGCCTGTCCGGACAGATCTCAAAAAAACGATCCGGCACAACAAGAAAACACATCGAATGCCATATGCATGGCATGGAGGAGCGTAAACACATGGAGACTTTCTATCAAGCCATGCGTCGCCAGGGCGTGACTCGGCGCAGCTTTCTTAAGTTCTGCAGCCTGACCGCCACCTCGCTGGGCCTGGGCTCAGCCTTCGTCCCCCGCATTGCCTACGCACTGGAAACCAAGCCACGCGTGCCGGTCATCTGGCTGCACGGCCTGGAGTGCACCTGTTGTACCGAGTCCTTCATCCGCTCGGCCCATCCGCTGGCCAAGGACGCCATCCTGTCACTGATCTCGCTGGATTACGACGACACCATCATGGCGGCCGCCGGGCATCAGGCCGAAGCCATTCTTGACGACCTGATCAAGAATCACAAAGGCAATTACATCGTCGCCGTGGAAGGCAACCCGCCGCTGAACGAGGATGGCATGTTCTGCTTCCCCGGTGGCGAACCTTTCGTGGAAAAACTCAAGCGCGTATCGGCCGATGCCAAGGCACTGATCGCCTGGGGTTCCTGTGCCAGCTGGGGCTGCGTGCAGGCCGCCAAACCCAACCCCACCCGCGCCACGCCGGTACACCAGGTGATTCTGGACAAGCCGGTGATCAAGGTGCCGGGCTGCCCGCCGATTCCGGAAGTCATGGCCGCCGTCATCACCTATATGGTGACCTTCGACAAGATTCCTGAACTGGACCGCCAGGGCCGGCCCAAGATGTTCTACGGCCAGCGCATCCATGATAAATGCTATCGCCGCCCACACTTTGACGCTGGTCAGTTTGTCGAGAGCTGGGACGACGACGGCGCGCGCAAGGGCTACTGCCTGTACAAGATGGGCTGCAAAGGCCCCACCACCTATAACGCCTGCTCCACCGTACGCTGGAACGATGGCGTGTCCTTCCCCATCCAGTCCGGCCATGGCTGTATCGGCTGCTCGGAAGAAGGCTTCTGGGACAAGGGCTCCTTCTACGACCGCGTCACCTCGATTCCGCAGTTCGGCGTGGAAGCCAATGCCGACAAGATCGGCTTTGCCGTGGCCGGTACCGCCGGGGCTGCCATTGCCGCCCATGCCGCGGTCAGCGCCATCAAGAGCACCATGCTGAAAAAGCAGGATCTGCAGCCGCTGGACGCCACCGCCCCCGCCCAGAATAAAGACAAGAACGAGGAGAATGTCTGATGTCCTACCAGACCCAAGGTTTTACCCTGGACAATAGCGGCCGCCGCGTGGTGGTGGACCCGGTGACTCGCATCGAAGGTCACCTGCGCTGCGAAGTGAACATCGACAGCAACAACATCATCACCAACGCCGTCTCCACCGGCACCATGTGGCGCGGCCTGGAAGTGATTCTCAAGGGCCGTGACCCGCGTGACGCCTGGGCCTTTGTCGAACGCATCTGCGGCGTATGCACCGGCACCCACGCGCTGACCTCGGTGCGCGCGGTGGAAGACGCGCTCAAGATCAAGATTCCCGAAAACGCCAACCTGATCCGCAACATCATGCAGGCGGCGCTGTATGTGCACGACCACCTGGTGCATTTCTACCACCTGCACGCGCTGGACTGGGTGGACGTGGTGTCGGCGCTGAAGGCCGACCCGAAGAAAACCAGCGAGCTGGCACAGAGCATTTCCGACTGGCCGCTGTCCAGCCCCGGCTATTTCCGTGACCTGCAATCGCGGCTGAAGCGCTTTGTCGAATCCGGCCAGCTTGGCCCCTTCCGCAATGGCTACTGGGGTCACCCAGCGATGAAACTGCCGCCGGAAGCCAACCTGATGGCCGTGGCGCACTATCTGGAAGCGCTGGATTTCCAGAAGGAAATCGTCAAGATCCACACCATCTTCGGCGGCAAGAACCCCCACCCCAACTGGCTGGTGGGCGGCATGCCCTGCGCCATCAATATCGATGATGTGGGCGCAGTGGGTGCCATCAATATGGAGCGGCTGAATCTGGTATCGCAGATCATCGACCGCACCATCACCTTCTGCGAGCAGGTGTACATTCCGGACGTCATCGCCATTGCCGGCTTCTACAAGGACTGGGCAGCCATCGGCGGCGGCCTGGCCAGCCAGAGCGTGATGTCCTACGGTGATTTCCCCGACCATGCCAACGACTACAGCGAAAGCAGCCTGCTGCTGCCGCGTGGTGCCATCATCAACGGCAAGTTCAACGAAATCCACCCGATCGACCTGTATGCCCCGGATGAAATCCAGGAATTCGTCACCCACAGCTGGTACAGCTATGGCGACGACAGCAAGGGCCTGCATCCTTTCGATGGCATTACCGCGCCCAAATTCGAGCTGGGTGCCAAGCACAAGGGAACCAAGACCCGCATCGAACAGCTGGACGAATCGGCCAAGTATTCCTGGATCAAGTCGCCACGCTGGAAGGGCCACGCCATGGAAGTGGGCCCGCTGGCGCGCTATCTGATCGGCTACCACCAGAACAAGCCGGAATTCAAGGAGCCGATCGACAAGCTGCTGCACACGCTGGGTGCCCCCAAGGAGGCGCTGTTCTCCACCCTGGGCCGTACCGCCGCGCGCGCGCTGGAGTCGTCCTGGGCTGCCAACAAGATGCGCTACTTCTTCGACCGCCTGATCAGCAATATCAAGAATGGCGACACCGCGACGGCCAATGTGGAGAAATGGGACCCGGCCAGCTGGCCGGCAGCCGCCAAGGGCGTGGGCTTTACCGAAGCACCGCGCGGCGCGCTGGGCCACTGGCTGAAGATTGCCGATACCCGCATCGACAGCTACCAGTGCGTGGTGCCCACCACCTGGAACGCCGGCCCGCGCGATGCCAAGGGCCAGATCGGCGCTTACGAGGCTTCGCTGATGGGTACCAAGATGGCGGTGCCGGATCAGCCGCTGGAAATCCTGCGCACCCTGCACAGCTTCGACCCTTGCCTGGCCTGCTCCACCCATGTGATCGGCGCGGACGGTGGCGAGCTGGTAAGCGTGAAAGTACGTTGAGTTCGTCGCTGCGCCGGCCTGCCCATTCCCCCGGAACGGCTGGCAAGGCGACGATTGACCAGTCCGCATGGCCTCGCTCCCCCCGCAGGCCATACGGGCGAACTTCCTGATCGACCGCCACGTTGGCCGGAGTGCGCATCACTCCCGGGATGTCCGGCAGCGTGGCGGTGCGGCAGGAAAACAGGAGATTCGGCATGAAAAGCTACGGCTTCGACGGCAACGCCCCGCAGGGCCTGGGCCACAAGGTCACATCCGTCTATGTGTATGAGGCGCCGGTGCGCCTGTGGCACTGGGTGACGGTGCTGTGCATCATCACCCTGTCGGTCACCGGCTACCTGATCGGCAAACCCCTACCCTCGGTACCGGGTGAGGCCACCTTCAACTTCGTCATGGGCTATATCCGCTTTGCCCATTTCACCGCCGGCTACATTCTGGCCATCGGCCTGATCGGCCGGCTGTACTGGGCGCTGGTGGGCAACCATCATGCGCGCGAGATCATTCTGGTGCCGGTGTGGGACAAGGCCTGGTGGAAGGAATTTTTCTTCGAAGTGCGCTGGTATCTGTTTATCGAGCGCTATCCGAAAAAATACATCGGCCACAATCCGGTGGGGCAGATCGCCATGGCCACCTTCCTGTGGGTGGCCGTGTTCATGTGCTTTTCCGGCTTTGCGCTGTATGGCGAGGGTCTGGGCACCAAGAGTTGGGCCTATCAGGCTTTTGGCTGGGTGATTTCCGCCTTTGGCGGCAATAGCCTCACCGTGCACAACTGGCACCGGCTGGGCATGTGGTCCATCATCCTGTTCGTGATGATCCATGTGTATGCGGCGATTCGCGAGGACATCATGTCCAAGCAGAGTATGGTGTCGACCATGATCAGCGGTTTCCGCATGTTCAAGGATTAAGAAGAGGGAAAACGTCCGCTACCGCGTTGCGCCTCCTTGCCGTACTCAGCGTACTGTCTGCGTCGGCGCGCCTTGTCCCGGACGTTTTCTTTCCCCCGACAAGATCGTGGGGTTCATTAAATCGCTGCCAGTCTTGCACTGGTGGCAAACCACCCCACCAACAAACCACCCACCGCCGAAGCACCGCAGCCCGCCACCATGACCACCCCGCTTGTCAGTGCCCGCACGCCGCTGCATCCCGGCCGTTTTCTGGATAGCCGCTTTCTGGCCCCGGCCGGACTGAGCCAGACCGAAGCCGCACGCCGGCTGGGCATTTCCCGTCGCCGGCTGAACGAGCTGATTGCCGGCAAGCGCGGCATCAGCCCGGACACCGCCATCCGGCTGGCCTGCTTGTTCGGGCAGGATGCGCAGTTCTGGATGGCGCTGCAAAGCGCCTGGGATCTGGCCCAGGCCCGCCGCCTGCTACGGCAGCAACGCCATTCACCCACTGCATAGCAAGTTTCCACTTCGCTTTCCATTCGCCACCAGCATGTCCTTGCACCCGACAGGGGCATGCCGACAAAGCGCTGATTTCGCATGATTTTCACCCGACAGTCACGCTGGCACGAAACTTGATCTGTAACCCACTCCGTTACAGGGCCATCACAGCATGCATACCGACAACATCATCATCATGGGGCTGGGCAATCTGCTCTGGGCCGACGAAGGCTTTGGCGTCCGTGCGGCCGAACAGCTCTATGCCCGCTATCAGCTGCCGGCCAATGTCGAAGTCGTCGACGGTGGCACCCAGGGGCTGCTGCTCTTGCCCTATGTGGAAGAAGCCGACCGGCTGATCCTGTTCGATGCCATCGATTTCGGCCTGGAACCGGGCACGCTCAAGGTTTACCGCGACGACGCCGTGCCGGCCTACCTCACCGCCAAGAAAATGAGCCTGCACCAGACCGGCTTTTCCGAGGTGCTGGCGCTGGCCGACCTCAAGGGCAATCTGCCGGCCAGCATCGTGCTGATCGGCGTGCAGCCGGTGCAGCTGGAAGACTATGGCGGCAGCCTGACCGCGCCGGTACGCGCCCGGCTGGAGCCGGCCCTCACCCTGGCAGTGGAGCAATTGCAGCAGTGGGGCGTGTCGCTGGCACCGCGACAGGATGGCGAGCGGCTGAACCATGCCAGCCTCGACATGCAGCGCTATGAAGACGAACGTCCGTCAGCCGCAACGGCCTGTCGCATCGGCGATGGCCGTGTGCTGGGAGAACAATAATGTGCCTGGGCATTCCCATGCAGGTAGAGCGCTGCCACGGACTGGTGGCTGACTGCCGCCAGGGCGAGCGCTGGCAAAGCGTCGACCTGTCGCTGGTGGGCGAGGTGCAGCCCGGTGACTGGCTGCTGGTATTTACCGGTGCGGCACGCGAAGTGCTCAGCCCACAACAGGCCGCCGACATCCTGGACGCGCTGGCGGCGCTGGATGCCGCCATGAACGGCCGCTTCGACCCAAGCATTCATCTGGCCGACCTCAATCAGCGCGAACCGCAACTGCCTCCGCATCTGCAAGCGCAATTCGACGCACAAAGGAAGACTTCCTGATGTCCACCCCGCAAGACAATCTGCTAGAGCGGCTGGCCGCCACCGGCTACACGCAAACCGACGCCGCCGGCCTGGACAGCCTGGCTGCCACCACGCCCCATCTGATCGTGATGCTGAACGCCGACCCGGTGAAATATCCCGAGGTGCTGGACAATGTCGTCATCGTGCCGGAAGTGCTGCGCGAGTTTCCCGCTGACACCTTCCGCGTCGCCTATGCCGACCTGCCGGCCAGCCAGGCCATTGCCAAGCGCTACGGCATCCTGAAATTTCCCGCCCTGCTGTTTTTGCGCCAGGGCGAATACGTGGGCATCATCGCCGGCCTGCAAGACTGGCCGGACATCGTGCATGCCTTTGCCGACAAGCTCACCTCCCCCACCCGTCGCCCGCCTTCGGTCGGCATTGCCGTGACCAGCGCCAACAGTGAGAAAGGTTGCGCATGAATATCAAGCCCTTCCCCGTCGCCGTAGTCGGCCTTGGCCCCGGTTCGCAAGCGGAAGACCCGGATCTGGCCTACATGCCGCTGCCGCGTGAGATCGACAGCTTCGACCAGCCCACCCTGCCCACCTCGGAAGAAGTGGAACACCTGCATGCCGCCAAACAGGTGATTGCCGACCTGATTACCCAGTTGCAGGGCTACCAGGGCGATGCCGAGGCCTACCCGGTGCAGGACATCAGCACGCTGGATGTGGCCAACCGCCAGCTGATCAACCAGCTGCTGGGCGAAGGCGAAGTGTCCTGTCGGGTGAAACTGCTGGACGGCCGCGAACTGGACATGCAGGAATCGGTATTCGCCGGCGTCTGGCGCGTGCTGGAAAGCAGCGCCGATGGCCAGCTGCTGGCCGACCGCATCGAAGCCTGTCCCATTCCGGCAGCGGTGTGGCAGGCGGCGCAGGCCTTTGGCCGGCCGCAACTGGATATCCCCACCCTGCCCGATCAGCTGATGAATGCCGGCCCGGTGCTGACCGAAATCGCCGCCGCCATGCAAAACCCCGGCGACGAGGCCCACATCATCAACTTCTCGCTGCTGCCGATGAGCCCGCAGGACATGGACTGCCTGGATGCCATCCTCGGGCCGGGCAATAGCGGCGTGTTCTCGCGCGGCTATGGCAAATGCCGCGTCATGGCCACCTCGCTCGCCAATGTCTGGCGCGTGCAGTACTTCAACGGCATGAACGCCATTTTGCTGGATACGCTGGAAGTCACCCGCATTCCAGAAGTGGCGCTGGCCTCCGACGATGATCTGGCCGACTCGCTGGATCGCCTGCAGGAAGCCTGGCAATGGCTGCAGGGGGAATACTGATGGACGGCCGCTTCGAAGGCTCCTACCTGGGCCGCGACGCCAGCCTCGCCGACGATGCCCGCATGGAGTGCAAGATCTGCTGGTGGGTGTACGACCCGGCGCTGGGCGACGATGTGTGGCAGATTCCGCCCGGCACGCCGTTTTCCGCCCTGCCGGAGCACTGGCGCTGCCCGGAGTGCGACGGCGCACGCGATCAGTTCATGGTACTGGCCGAACCAACATGAACCCTTGCACGCAGCCCTTTGCGGCCACGCCCGCCGCGCAGCTGGAGGCGCTGTTCCGCGACATCGCCGCCACCCGCATGCAGGGCATTCCCATCCTCAACCCGGCGCTGCAGGTGGAGGCCATCGGCTTCCAGCAATGGGATGGCCCGCAAGGCCGGCTGTGGGTCGGAGTGCTGCTCACGCCCTGGTTCATGAACCTGCTGCTGCTGCCGGCGGTAGCCGACAGCCTGCCCGCAGTGCCGCCGACCGGCGAAACCGTGATTGCCCTGCCCGGCGATGCCCTGCCCTTCATGGCCGGCCACGAAGCTGCACTGGGTGATTACCGGCTGTGTTCGCTGTTTTCGCCGGTACTGCAGTTTGCCGATCAGGACAGCGCCCGCGCCACCGCGCTGGAGGTGCTGAAACTGCTCTTTCCCACACCACAAGCCGCCGCGCCGGACTTGTCGCGGCGTCGTCTGTTCGGGCTGGGTAAATGAAACAGGACGCAATCCGCATTCTCCTGAGCCAGAACAAGGACAAGGAACAAGCCGTATCGGTAAGCTGGCCACGGCTGGAGGCTGAGCGGGTGTTCATCGGCCAGAGCGCAGCGCAGGCGGTGCACACCACGCCCCTGCTGTTTGCCCTGTGTGCCCGTGCCCAGACCCTGGCTGCACAACTGGTGCTGCAACAGGCCGCTGGCCTGCCAGTGAGCGTCAGCCCGGAGCAGCGCAGCAGCATCACGCTGGAAGCCGTGCGCGAAACACTGCGCAAGCTGCTGCTGGACTGGGCGCAGGCATTCGATGGCCGCCCGGCAGATGCAGCCTGGATGGCACGCTGGCGCGCCGCCCGCGACTGGCCGGCACTGCGCGCACTGGCCGAAGACTTTGTCTATGGCGAAGACTGCCGCCACTGGCTGCAACGCGGCGAGGCAGACTGGCAGGAATGGCTGCAACAGGGAGCCACGGCACCGGCGCGCTGGTTGCAGCTACTCAACCAGCCACTACCGGCTTGCCCGCTACTGCCAGCACTGGATGCCGCCGCACTGGCCAGCCATCTGGCCGACTGGCTGCGCCCCGGCGGGCCGGTGTGGCAGGGTCAGCCGCAGGAAGTGGGCGCGCTGGCACGCGAAGCGCCGCAGCTGCCCGGCCTGCTGGCTGCCGGTCTGCTGCCACAGGCGCGGTTGCTGGCGCGGCTGCTGCAACTGGCACGCTGGCTGGATGGCGCGCTATTGCAAAGCAGTGTCGCCAGCCTGGCCGATGGCGCGCTGGCGCTGGTGGAAACCGCGCGCGGCCCGCTGCTGCATCTGGCGGCACTGGATGCCAGCGGCCGCATCAGCCGTTACCGGGTGGTGCCGCCCACCTTGTGGCACGCCCACCCGGAAGGGGTGCTCAGGGTAAGTCTGGGTTTTCTGGCTGACGCCACTGCCGCAGAATGGCAGCGGCAGATCAGTCTGATCGACCCCTGTGTGCCGTACAGCGTAAGCAAGGATGTGGAATATGCATGAAATGTCACTGGCCGAAGGCATCATCCAGTTACTGGAAGACCAGGCCAAGGCGCAGGATTTCAGCCGGGTAAAGCAGGTATGGCTGAGCATAGGCGAGCTGGCCGGCGTGGAAGCCGAGGCGCTGGAGTTCTGCCTGGACGTAGTCAGCCGCGACACGCTGGCCGACGGGGCGCGCTTTCACTTTGTGCGTCAGCCAGGTGCCGGCTGGTGCCTGGCCTGTAGCCAGAGCGTGGCCATTCACGCCCGCTTCGATGCCTGCCCCTTGTGCGGCAAGCATCAGGTGCAAGTGAGCGGTGGCGACGAAATGCGCGTCAGCGAACTGGAAGTGGAATAAACAAGCAGTGCAATGGATACCGGCAGGCGGCCACTGGCCGCTGCCATCAGAACGAAAAATCAAGGAGAGGCAGCAATGTGTACCGTTTGCGGCTGCAGCAAAGGCAATGTGAAGATTGAAGGCCGGGCTCCCGGCGGCGTGAAGTTTCCCTATCGCTCGCACCATGCACATGCTCATGATCATGGCCATTCCCACGACCAGCATCATGACCATGCCCACCACCCGCATCAGGCCGAACCGCATGGCGCGCAGGAACACCAGCCCGCCCTCAGCCAGCAGGCTGGCGGTGCGGCACTGCATTATGGCCAGGGCGCGGCGCACGCTCATGCACCGGGGCTGAGCCAGGCGCGCATGGTGAAAATCGAGCAGGACATCCTGTCGAAAAACGATGGCTATGCCGCAGCCAACAGGCAGTGGCTACGCGACCGTGGCATCTTTGCGCTCAATCTGGTGTCCAGCCCCGGTTCGGGCAAGACCAGCCTGCTGGCCGAAACCATCCGCCAGCTGGGCCGCGACACCCTGGTGTATGTGGTGGAAGGCGACCAGCAAACCAGCAACGACGCCGAGCGCATCCGCGCTGCCGGTGCGCCGGCCATCCAGATCAACACCGGCAAGGGCTGTCATCTGGACGCCCACATGGTGGGCCAGGCGCTGCAACAGCTGAACCCGGCCGACGACAGCCTGCTGCTGATCGAAAACGTCGGCAATCTGGTATGCCCGGCGGCCTTCGATCTGGGTGAAGCGCACAAGGTGGCCATCCTGTCGGTGACCGAGGGTGAGGACAAGCCGCTCAAATACCCCGATATGTTTGCCGCCGCCGACGTGATGCTGCTGACCAAGATCGACCTGCTGCGCCATCTGGATTTCGATGTCGACGTGTGCATCGCCAATGCCCGCCGCATCAACCCGAAAATCAAGGTGCTACAGCTATCCAGCAAGAGCGGCGACGGCATGGACTTGTGGATAGACTGGCTGCTGCTGGAAATGAACGAAGCGCAGCTGGTGAAACAGCGCGAAGTGGCACGGCTGCGCCAGCACATTGCCGCGCTGGAACAGCAGTTGCAGGAGCGTAGCTGAATCATGCCCACACAAAGACTGCGCCTTACCGTGCGGGGCCGGGTACAGGGGGTGGGTTTTCGCCCCTTCATCTGGCGTACCGCCCAGGCCCAGGGCCTGTCCGGCTTTGTGCACAATACCGGCGAAGGCGTCACCATTGAACTGCAAGGCAGCAGCAGCCAGCTGGCCGCCTTTCGCCACCAGTTGCAGCACGATCTGCCGCCGCTGGCGCAGATAGACAGCCTGCAGCAAAGCCTGCTGGACCCACTGCCCGAGGCCGGGCCGTTTGAAATCCGCGACAGCAGCGGCAGCATCACCCATGCACAGTTGCCGGCCGACAGCGCCACCTGCCCGGCCTGTCTGAACGAGTTGTTCACCCCCGGCGACCGCCGCTATCGCTACCCCTTCATCAACTGTACCGACTGCGGCCCGCGTTATACCGTTACCCATCGCCTGCCCTACGACCGTGCCAACACCAGCATGCTGCCCTTCCTGCTGTGCCCGGCGTGCCGCAGCGAATACCAGAGCCCGCACAGCCGCCGCTTTCATGCCGAACCCACGGCATGTCCGGAGTGCGGCCCGCAGCTGCAACTGACCGACCGCTTCGGCCAGCCGCTGAAGGGCGACCCGGTGCATGGTGCCTGGCAGATCCTGCAAATGGGCCGCAGCATCGCCATGAAGGGCCTGGGCGGCTTTCACTTGGTATGCGATGCCACCAGCGCCGAAGCCGTGGCGCGGCTGCGCCAGCTCAAGCATCGCCCCGGCAAGCCGCTGGCGGTGATGGCACTGAATATCGATTCCGTGCGCGCCTTTTGCGAAGTCAGCCCGGCCGAAGCTGCCTGGCTGCTGCGCCCGGAGCGGCCCATCGTGCTGTTGCAGAAGAAAGCCGGTGCCGACCAACTGCTACCGGACATTGCTCCCGGCATTGGCTGCATCGGCGTGATGCTGCCGTATACCCCGCTGCAGTGGTTGCTGTTCTACCAGGCGCTGGGCCGCCCGGCGGGCCACGACTGGCGTCGTCAGCCTTGCGAACGCATCTGGGTGATGACCAGCGCCAACCTGTCCGGCGAACCCATCGTCACCAGCAATCAGGAAGCACGCGAGCGGCTGAACAAGGTGGCCGATGTTTTCCTGCTGCACAACCGCAACATCGTCACCCGCTGTGACGACAGCGTGCTGGCGGTGCAGGCCGGCCAACCCTTGTTCTATCGTCGCGCCCGTGGCTTTGTGCCCGACCCGCTCGCGCTCGCCGAAGACGGCCCGGATGTGCTGGCGCTGGGGGCTTATCTCAAGACCACGGTCAGCGTATTGCGCGGCCCGCAAGCCTTTGTGTCGCAGCATGTGGGCGATCTGGACCACCCGCTCAGCTGCGAATCGCTGGAACAGACGGCGCAGCATCTGCTCGACCTCACCGGCGTGGCACCGCAAGCCATCGCCTGCGACTTGCAGCCGGACAGTTTTTCCAGCCAGCTGGCGCAGCAATGGTCGCAGCGGCTGGGCATTCCCTTGCTGCCGGTACAACACCACCATGCTCATCTGGCAGCGGTCATGGCCGAACACGGCCTGCACGGCCCGCTGCTGGGGCTGGCACTGGATGGTTATGGCCTGGGCAAGAACGGTGGTGCCTGGGGTGGCGAACTGATGATGCTGGAGGGCGCCAGCTGCGAACGCATGGGGCATATCAGCCCGCTGCCGCTGCCCGGCGGCGACAAGGCGGCCCGCGAGCCATGGCGCATGGCCGTGGGTTTACGGCAACGCCATTGCCCCGACCTGCCGCTGCCGCCGCATCTGGCCGAACAAGCCGGCCTGCCGCAGCTGTTGCGTCAGCTGGAAACCGGGCTCAACTGCCCGGACACCACCAGCATGGGCCGCTGGTTTGATGCCATTGCCGGCCTCACCGGACTATGCCCGGTGCAAAGCTTCGAAAGCGAGGCCGCGCAAAAGCTGGAAGCGCTGGCCGCAGACTGCGCGCCGCTAGCCGCTGGCTGGCAGGTATCACCGGCCAATCTGCTCGACCTCGCCCCACTGGCGCGGCAACTGCTGCAATTGAGCGACCCGGTGGCCATCGCCAGCCTGTGGCACGCCACCCTGGCCCATGCACTGGCCGACTGGGCGGTACGCGCAGCCAGCACCACCGGCATCCGCCAGCTGGTACTGGCCGGCGGCTGCTGTGCCAATCGCCGCTTGCTGAACACCCTGCTGCCGCTGCTGCGCGATGCCGGACTGCAAGTCCATACCGCACAGCAGCTGCCACCCAATGATGGCGGCCTCAGCCTGGGACAAGCCTGGGTAGCCAGACAACGCCTGCTGCAACAATAAGGAAAACACCATGTGCCTGGCCATGCCGGTAAGAATCAGCCAACTGCTGCCCGATGACATGGCAGTCGTTGATATGGATGGCGTCAGCCGCGAAGTATCAGTCGCCCTGATCGACACCCCGCAGGAAGGCGATTACGTCATCCTGCATGTCGGTTACGCCATCGGCAAACTCGACGCCGAGGAAGCCGCCCGCACCCTGGCCCTGATGGACCAGCTGGCGGCCAGCCAGAGCGAGGCCACGCCATGAAATATGTAGACGAATTCCGCCGTGGCGACATCGCCCGTGGCATGGCCGCCCACATCCACACGCTGGTGCAGCCGGACAGGCAATACCGGCTGATGGAATTCTGCGGCGGCCACACCCACGCCATTGCCCGCTACGGCCTCACCGGCCTGCTGCCGGACAATATCCGGCTGATTCACGGCCCCGGCTGTCCGGTGTGCGTGCTGCCGATTGGCCGGGTGGATTCGGCCATCGAGCTGGCACTGCGGCCGGATGTCATCCTGTGCAGCTATGGCGACACCCTGCGCGTACCCGCGTCCAACAAGATGAGCCTGTATCAGGCACGGGCCAAAGGCGCGGACGTGCGCATGGTGTATTCCACCAGTGACGCGCTGCAGATCGCCCGTGACAACCCGCACAAGCAGGTGGTGTTTTTTGCCATCGGCTTCGAAACCACCACCCCGCCCACCGCACTGGCCCTGCAACAGGCACGGCGCGAACAGCTGGCCAATTTCAGCGTGTTCTGCAACCACGTGCTCACCCCGCCGGCCATGCGCCATCTGCTGGCCGCTGGCGATGCGGTGGAGCTGGACGGCTTTATCGGCCCCTCGCATGTCAGCACCGTCATCGGCAGCGCACCCTATGCCGCCGTGGCCGAGGAGTTTGCCAAGCCGGTGGTGATTGCCGGTTTCGAGCCGCTGGACGTGCTGCAATCGGTGGCCATGCTGGTAGAACAGATCAATGCCGGGCGTACCGAGGTGGAAACCCAGTTCACCCGCGCCGTCACCGCGCAGGGCAATGCCAAGGCGCGCAGCCTGGTGGCGCAGACCATGACGCTGCGCGACAGCTTCGAATGGCGCGGGCTGGGCCAGGTGCCGCACTCGGCACTGGCCATTCACCCCGACTTTGCCGAATTCGATGCCGAACAGCGCTTTGCCCTGGCCTATCGCCACGTGCCGGACCACAAGGCCTGCGAATGCGGAGCCATCCTGCGCGGGCAGAAACGGCCACAGGACTGCAAGGTATTCGCCATCGTCTGTAATCCGGACAATCCGCTGGGTTCCTGTATGGTGTCCAGCGAAGGGGCTTGTGCCGCCCATTACCACTATGGCCGCTTCGTGGAAGGACAACCGGCATGAGCAAAAGCTATTCCCGTCCGCTGGACCTCAAGCATGGGCTGGTCAACCTGACCCACGGCAGCGGTGGCCGCGCCATGGCCCAGCTGGTGAGCGAGCTGTTCGCCGCCGAATTTGCCAACGACTGGCTGGCCCAGGGCAATGACCAGGCCATCCTGCCGCCGCCCGGCGGACGCATCGCCATCGCCACCGACAGCCATGTCATCTCCCCGCTGTTCTTTCCCGGCGGTGACATCGGCAGCCTGGCGGTGCATGGCACGGTGAATGATCTGGCCATGGGCGGGGCTACCCCGCTGTATCTGTCCGCCGGCTTCATTCTGGAAGAAGGCCTGCCGCTGGCCGATCTGGCGCGCATCGTGCGTTCCATGGCAGCCGCCGCCCGTGCTGCCGGCGTGGCCATCGTCACCGGCGACACCAAGGTGGTGGAACGTGGCAAGGGCGATGGCGTGTTCATCAGCACCACCGGTGTGGGCGTGGTGGCCGACGGGGTAAACCTGTCCGGCGATCAGGCCCGCCCCGGCGATGTCATCCTGCTGTCTGGCACGCTGGGCGACCATGGCATGGCGGTGATGTCGCAGCGCGAAGGGCTGGGATTTGCCAGCCCCATCCTGTCCGACAGCGCGGCGCTGCACACCCTGGCCGCCGCGCTGCTGGCCGCCTGCCCCGGCCTGCGGTTGATGCGCGACCCCACCCGTGGCGGGCTGGCCACCACGCTCAACGAAATCGCCCAGCAATCCGGCGTGGGCATGCGGCTGCAGGAAAACGCCATTCCGGTACAGGCCAGCGTGCGTGCTGCCTGCGAATTTCTCGGACTGGACCCGCTTTACATCGCCAACGAGGGTAAACTGGTCGCCATCTGTCCGGCAGAACAGGCGGCGGCAGCACTGGCCGCCCTGCAAGCCCACCCGCTGGGGCAGCAGGCCGCCATCATCGGCCAGGTGGTGGCCGATGCCCACCAGTTTGTCCGGGTGGAAACCGATTTTGGCGGCGAACGCCTGCTGGACTGGCTCAGCGGCGAAATGCTGCCGCGCATTTGCTAGGCTGAACAAGGCCGCCAGCCACCGACCCGGGCGACACAGTCCGGGCGCACAGACAATAACAACGCTTGACTGGGATGAGAACAATGCGCGCAAAACCCGCCATTTTGCTGGTGGACGACGAAATCCGCTCGCTGGAAGCACTGGAACGGACACTGGAGGACGACTTCACCCTGTTTACCGCGCAGGGGGGAGCAGAAGCACTGGCCATTCTGGAATCGGAATTCATCCAGGTGGTGGTCAGCGACCAGCGCATGCCGGACATGAGCGGGGTGGAATTCCTCAAACAGGTGCGCGAGCGCTGCCCGCAGATCATCCGCATCATCCTGTCCGGCTATACCGACAACGCCGACATCATCGCCGCCGTCAACGACGCCGGCATCTACCAGTACCTGCTCAAGCCATGGCGACCGGAATCGCTGCTGCTGACGGTACAGGGTGCCGTGGAGCTGTTTCGCCTGCAGCAGGAAAACGAACTGCTCAATGTCGAGCTGAAAGCCTCCGAACCCTGGCTCAAGGTCAAGGTGGACAGCAAGCGCGAGCAGATGCGCGAACGCTCGGCCATGGACAATATCGTGCGAGCGCCGGACAGCAGCATGAGCAAGATCTGCGCGCTGCTGGCGCGGGTGTCGCCGTTTGACATCTCGGTGCTGATCGAGGGCGAATCCGGCGTGGGCAAGGAATTGCTGGCGCGCGCCCTGCACTACGCCAGCCACCGCCGCGACCGCCCTTTTGTGGTGGAAAACTGCGCCGCCATGCCGGAACAACTGCTGGAAAGCGAGCTGTTCGGCCACAAGCGCGGGGCGTTTACCGGCGCTTATCAGGACCGCATCGGCCTGTTCCAGCAAGCCGATGGCGGCACCATTTTCCTGGATGAAATCGGCGAAACCTCGCCTGCCTTCCAGGCCAAGCTGCTGCGTGTGCTGCAGGAAGGCGAAGTCCGCCCGGTGGGCAGCCCGCGCCCGCTGAAAGTGAATGTGCGGGTGGTCTCCGCCACCAACAAGCTACTGCCCGAACTGGTGCGCGCCGGCCAGTTCCGCGAAGACCTCTACTACCGGCTGTCGGCCTTTACCGTGCATGTGCCACCGCTGCGCGAACGGCCACAGGACATTCCGCTGATCGCCCAGGCCCTGTTGGAAGAGGCCCGCCACCACTACCAGCGCCCGGCCGCCCGCTTTGGCGAGGACACCCTGCAAGCCCTGCAGGACTACCGCTGGCCAGGCAATGTGCGCCAGCTGCGCAACGAGATCAACCGCATGCTGGTGCTGAGCGACGACGACCTGCTGGGTGCCGAGCTGCTGTCCGCCGAGGTGCTGCAAGCCGCCGCCGAGGAACAGGTGGCCGAGCTGGCCTTTCTCACCGGCCTGCCGGGCGATCTGAAAACCCGCATGGACGAGCTGGAAAAGCAGATCCTGCGCGAAACCCTTACCCGCCAGCGCTGGAACAAGACCCGCGCTGCCGCCGAGCTGGGCTTGTCCCGCGTCGGCCTGCGCAACAAGCTGACCCGCTATGGCCTCGAAAAATAAACGCCTGCTGTGGCTGCAATCCGGCGGCTGCGGTGGCTGCACCCTGTCGCTGCTCAATACCGAAGCCCCCAGCCTGTTCACCGCGCTGGCCGACATCGGCATCGAGCTGATCTGGCACCCCAGCTTTGCCGAGCAAAGCCTGGATGAAGCCATGCACTTGCTGCAGCGGCTGGCCGATGGCAGCGAGCCGCTGGACATGCTCTGCCTGGAAGGCTCGGTGATGACCGGTGCTGCCGGGCGTTTCCACTTGCTGCCAGACGGCCAAAGCATGAGCACGCTGATCGAACAGCTGGCTCGCCGCGCCAGCCAGGTCATCGCCGTGGGCACTTGCGCCGCGTATGGCGGCATCAGTGCTGCCGGTGACAATCTCACCGGTGCGGTGGGGCTGGACTATGCCGGCAATCATCCCGGCGGCCTGCTGGGCGGCCATTTCCACACCGCCAGCGGCCTGCCGGTGGTGAATATTTCCGGCTGTCCGACTCATCCGGGCTGGGTACTGGAAACCCTGGCCTTGCTGGCCAGCGACAGCTTGTCGGCAGCCGATCTCGACCCCTTGGGCCGGCCACGCTTTTACGCCGACAAGCTGGTACACCACGGCTGCGACAAGAACGAGTTTTACGAATTCAAGGCCAGCGCCACTGCGCCCGGCCAGATGGGCTGCCTGATGGAGCATGTCGGCTGCAAGGGCACCCAGGCCCATGCCGACTGCAATAGCCGCAGCTGGAATGGCGAAGGCTCTTGCCTCACCGGCGGCTATCCCTGCATCAACTGTACCGCACCGGATTTTGCCGATCCCGGCCATGGTTTCTTCAGCACGCCGCAGGTGGCCGGCTTCCCGGTGGGCCTGCCCACCGACATGCCCAAGGCCTGGTTTGTCGCGCTGTCCACGCTGTCAAAATCGGCCACCCCAACACGGGTACGGCAGAACGCCGTGCTGGATCGCCTGACCGTTCCCCCCTCGCTACCGAAAAAGGGCAAAGCATGAGCCGCCGCATTCTTGGCCCCTTCAACCGAGTCGAAGGCGACCTCAACATCACCCTGGACTTTGCCGATGGCAAGGTCAGCGCCGCCCGCGTCACCGCACCGCTGTTCCGTGGTTTCGAACGCATCCTGCTGGGGCGTGAGCCGCTGGACGCACTGGCCATCGTGCCGCGTATCTGCGGCATCTGCTCGGTATCGCAATCAGTAGCGGCAGCGCATGCGCTGTCGCAGCTGTATGGCATCACGCCACCGGCCAATGGCCAGCGGGTGCTGAACCTGATCCACGCGGTGGAAAACATCGCCGATCACCTCAGCCATTTCTACCTGTTTTTCATGCCGGACTTTGCCCGTGCCGACTACCAGCAACATGGCTGGCACGGCGAAACGCTTGCCCGCTTCAAGGCCCAGTCCGGCAGCGCCGTCGCCCCCATGCTGGAGGCGCGTGCCATCCTGATGCGCTTCATGGGCAGCCTGGCCGGCCACTGGCCGCATACCCTGTGCCTGCAACCCGGTGGGGTGACCAAGGTGGTCAGCGCCGCCGAGCGGGTGCGCTTGCAACAATGGCTGCGCAGCTTCCGCCGCTTTCTGGAGCAGCGCACCTTTGGCCAGCCACTGGAAGCCATCGCCGCACTGGATAGCCAGGCCGCGCTGGAACACTACCGCGCACAGACACCGGCTGCGGACTTCGCCCATTTCCTGCACATCGCCGACAGCCTGTCATTACACCAGCTGGGCCGCAGCTACGACCGTTTCATCGCGGCGGCAGCCTATGCCGGCCCGGATGGCCCCTGGAGCCCGGCCGGGCTGTGGCAACAGGGCGTCAGCCAGCCGCTGCCACTGGAGCAGATCAGCGAAGACAACCACAGCAGCTGGCTGGCCGGCGATGGCCCGAGCGCCCCGCTGCACACCGATACCGTGCCACTGCCGGACAAGGCCGAAGGCTATAGCTGGAGCAAGGCCCCCCGCGTGGCTGGCCTCGCGGCAGAAACCGGCGCACTGGCGCGCGGCCTGCTGCGGGGCGAGCCGCTGCTGAACGAGATGGTGGCCAGCGCCGGCGGCAATGTACTGAGCCGGGTGGTGGCACGCCTCACCGAAGTGGCGCGCATCGTGCCGCTGATGGAGCACTGGCTGGCCGCACTGGAGCTGGAACAGCCCTTCCAGCAACCCTGCCCGGCCAGCGCCGTGCACAACAGCGCCGTCGGCCTGACCGAAGCGGCACGCGGCATGCTGGGCCACTGGGTGACGCTGGATGCCGGCCGTATCAGCCGCTACCAGATCATCGCCCCCACCACCTGGAATTTTTCACCGCGCGACAGCAAGGAGCTGCCCGGCCCACTGGAAAAAGCGCTGGAAGGCGTGGACGCCAGCGACCCGCAAGCCCTGCAGGTTCAGCACATTGTCAGGAGTTTCGATCCATGCCAGGTCTGCACCACGCACTGAACGCGCCGGTCTGCTTGCCGGATGACAGCATGGCCGCTGCCGGCCAGGAGCTGGCCGAAGCCGCCTGGATCGATGTCATCCAGCGCATGGACGAGGTATACAGCGAGCTGGTGGCTTCACAGGAAACGCTGGAAACCAAGCACCGCGAGCTGGCCGAAGCCCATCACTTTACCGAGGGCGTACTGGCTGCCATGACCGATGTGCTGGTGGTGTGCGATACCGTGGGCAAGGTGCGCCAGGTCAATCGCGCCATGCTGCAGCTGACCGGCCACACGGAAAGCGAGCTGGTCGGCCGCGAACTGGCCGAGCTGGTGGAAGACAACCAGGCACGCAGCCAGATCGCCACCCTGCTGGCGGCAGGCCGCAGCGATGTGCAGGATGTGGAAATCGCCCTGCCCCGGCAACAGGGCGAGCCAGTGCCGGTGACCTGGAATGTCAGCCCGCTGTACGACGGCGAAGGCCGCTACAGCGGCTTTGTCGCCGTGGGCCGCCCCATCGGCGAACTCAAGCGCGCCTATGCCCAGCTGCAAGCGGCGCATCAGGCACTGAAATCAGCGCAGGCGCAGCTGGTGCAGGCCGAAAAAATGGCCTCGCTCGGCCGGCTGGTAGCCGGCGTGGCGCACGAGCTGAACAACCCCATCAGCTTCATTCTGGGCAATGCCCACGCCATGCAGCGCTATGCCGGCAAGCTCGCCCGCTATCTCAATGCCATCCACGCCCATGACCTGAGCAGCGACAATCAGGCGCTGCGCATCGAGCTGAAAATCGACCGTCTGCTGGCCGACCTGCCCTCGCTCTGCGCCGGGCTGATGGAAGGTGCCGAGCGCAGCGGCCATATCGTGGATGCGCTGAAACGCTTTTCCGCCGTGGAAGAAAATACCCGGCAGCGGGTGGATCTGGCCGACCTCACCCAGCGCGCCGTGCACTGGGTCAGCCGGGCAGCGCCCTTTCGCGTCGAGGTCAGCAGCAGCGGGCTGGATGAGCCGGCCTGGGTGTGCGGCTCGGCCAACCAGTTGCAGCAGGTATTGGTCAACCTGATCCAGAATGCTTTCGATGCCATCGAGAAAACCCCGCAGCCCATACTGCAGCTACGGCTGGAACGCGCCGGCGACATGGTGGAACTGGGCCTGCAGGACAATGGCCCCGGCATCAGCGAAGACGCGCTGCCGCTGATTTTCGACCCCTTCTTCACCACCAAGCCCATCGGCAAAGGCACCGGGCTGGGCCTGTCCATCAGCTATGGCATCGTCGAACGCCATGGCGGCCAACTGAGCGCCGACAATCCGCTGAGCGGCGGTGCCTGCTTTACCTTGCGGCTGCCGGCCTTCCGCAACTGAATCGCCCGGCACCATGAAAAACGGCCTGCCCACAGGGCAGACCGTTTTGCTGAGCAGAGCGCTGCACATCAGACAGACACGCGTTCGCCCCACAGGTCGTGTTCGCTGCAATCCACGATATCCACCTCGACAAACTGGCCAGCTTCCAGGCCGACCGCATCATCGATGAACACCAGGCCGTCGATTTCCGGCGCATCGGCATAACTGCGGCAAATCGCCGTGCCTTCGTCGTCGATTTCATCCACCAGCACGGTCAGGCGCTGGCCGATGCGGGCTTCCAGTTTGCGGGCGCTGATTTCGGCCTGTACTTCCATGAAGCGCTCCTTGCGCGCCTCTTTCACCTCTTCCGGCACCTGATCCGGCAGTTCGTTGGCGGTTGCGCCCTCGACTGCGGAATAGGTGAAACAGCCCACGCGGTCCAGCTGTGCTTCGCGCAGGAATTGCAGCAGCTCTTCGAAGTCTTCTTCGGTTTCGCCGGGGAAGCCAACGATGAAGGTGGAACGGATCACCAGCTGCGGGCAGATTTCGCGCCATTTCTTGATGCGGGCCAGCACATTGTCGCTATTGGCCGGACGCTTCATCAGCTTCAGCACTTTCTGGCTGGCATGCTGGAAGGGGATATCCAGATAAGGCAGGATCTTGCCGTCGCGCATCAGCGGGATGACTTCGTCCACATGCGGGTAGGGATAGACATAGTGCAGGCGCACCCAGATGCCATGCTTGCCCAGCTCTTCGCACAGCTCGGTCATGCGGGTCTTGACCGGGCGGCCATCATGGAAGCCCAGCTTGTACTTCACATCCACGCCATAGGCCGAGGTGTCCTGCGAAATCACCAGCAGCTCCTTGACGCCGACACGGGCCAGGCTGGCAGCTTCGCGCAGTACATCGTGTACCGGGCGGCTTTCCAGATCACCACGCATCGACGGGATGATGCAGAAGGTGCAGCGGTGATTACAGCCTTCGGAAATCTTCAGGTAAGCGTAGTGCTTGGGCGTGAGTCGCACGCCGACATCCGGCACCAGATCAACAAAGGGATCGTGCGGCTTGGGCAGGTAGCTGTGTACCGCCGTCATCACCTCGTCGGTGGCATGCGGGCCGGTCACTGCCAGCACCGAGGGGTGCGCGCTCTGCACCACGCCATCCTTGGCCCCCAGACAGCCGGTGACAATCACCTTGCCGTTTTCGCTCAGGGCTTCGCCAATGGCGTCCAACGATTCGGTGACGGCCG
The DNA here is from genome assembly GCF_003852595.1 of Aquitalea sp. FJL05. Classification (NCBI taxonomy): domain Bacteria; kingdom Pseudomonadati; phylum Pseudomonadota; class Betaproteobacteria; order Neisseriales; family Chromobacteriaceae; genus Aquitalea; species Aquitalea sp. FJL05. The sequence goes on along the minus strand of NZ_QAJS01000009.1, from coordinate 275,311 downwards.
AATCGATGAAACCACAGGTATTCACCACCACCAGGTCGGCGCCATCGTAGGAGGAGGAAATTTCATAACCTTCCGCGCGCAGGCGGGTGAGAATCTGTTCGGAATCACTCTGGGCCTTGGGGCAGCCAAGCGAAACCATACCGATACGAGGAGCTTTGGACATGTGGCGTAGTGCAAAAAATGAAAAACGCCAGATTATACAGCCATTTGCCACTTGATACCCAAGCATGCTTGAGCGGGAAATGGCAACAGAGTACCGCCTGGCATCGTAGCCTGTGCCGGCTGCTTTTTATCTGCAGACTCTGCAATCCAGCGCCCCAGCCGGCCTCATCAGTCAGAGCGACTGACAAAACACCTGCGGCAAAGCCAGCCAACCCAAGAAGTCCAGAGGCAGGAGGCATCGCAACAGCGCATAGCCAGGCCCTTGCTCCCGTCCATTTTTGCGCGAACCGGATGCAGAGGAAATTCGGCGACGATGCCACCGCAGGTTTGTGAGGAAAAATCAGGAGCGACAAAAGAAAAAACCCGTCTGGAAACGGGCTTTGTCAGCAGAGTGGATTGATCAGGACTTGCCTGCATCATCCTTGCCGGGCGGCACATAACCCGGGAAAGTGAAACCACTGAACAACTGCTTGGTCTGCTCCTGCATGCGGTTCTGCATTTCCAGGAACATGCCGGTACTCTGTTCCATATAGCTGGACATGACATTCTGGATCGCCGGACCCTGCAGCTTCATGAACTCGCCCCACATGGTGGTGTTGAACACTGCCTTGTCACCATACATGGCGCGGGTTTGTTCCTGCAGTTTCTGCTGCATCTGACCAAACAGCTGCAGGTTTTTCTCCAGGAAGGGGCCCATCATGCCCTGCATGGCCTGACCGTAAAAGCGGATGAACTGCGTCAGTACTTCATAGCTGAACATCGGCATTCCGCCATTTTCCTCCTCCAGGATGATCTGCAGCAGCACGCTGCGCGTGATGTCATCCTGTGATTTGGCATCGACAACCTGGATATCCACGTTTTCGAGCACCAGTTGCTTCACGTCTCCCAATGTGATGTAGGAACTTGTCGCCGTGTCATACAGGCGGCGGTTCGGGTACTTCTTGATGACCCTTTTTTCAACACTCATGTAACACTCCCGGATTATTGTCGTTGGTGTTGTGCACCCGCAATTTATCATAAATACAACAAGCTAGAGCAAAACTTCTATGCCCCTTGCACCGTGCATGCTACATTTCGCACTTATTGTGCAGTGCAATATAAAACAAGAAAAAAAATCTCAGTCAACACAGAGCTTGTCGGTCTTTTCTACGAAATTTAATGATGAGGGTTAAAAATATGTTCAATACCAACGATCAACTCAGCAAGATCTCCCTGTCCGGCTTTGAAGCCGCCCTGCGCGTCGCCCAGATCTCTCTGGACAGCGCCGAGCGCCTGGTCAAGCTGAACCTGGAAGCTTCCAAGCAAACCCTGGAAGAAAACGTCAAGGTTGCCAAGGCACTGGCCGGCGCTGGCGATGCTCAGGAAGCCCTGAACCAGTTCAACCAACTGGCCAGCCAATCCGTAGACAAGGCCGTTGCCAACTCCCGCAACGTATACGAAATCGTATCCGCTGCACAAAGCGAACTGTCCAAGCTGGCTGAAGAAAACCTCGGCAGCTTCAACAAGAACCTGATCACCGCACTGGAAGGTGCTGCCAAGAACGCCCCGGCAGGTTCCGACAATGCACTGAACGCCGTCAAGACCTCGCTGGCTGCCGCCGCTGCTGCCGTAAACAGCTTCAGCAAAGCTGCCCAGCAAGTTGCCGAATTCACTGACAGCAGCATCAAGGCTGCCAGCAGCGCCACTGCCGATGCAGTAAAGACTGCCACCAAGCGCGCCTGATTCACGGCCACGCTGACTGAAAACCCCGCTTTGGCGGGGTTTTTTGCTTTGCATGATGCAAGCAGGCCGGGGCAGGTTTACAATTATCTCTTTAGAGTTCCAGCAAAGACCACAGGTTCAACGCATGAAAATCAGCAGCAACTTTGACGCAGGCAGCATCGAAATCGTTTCCATGGAGAGTTTCGACGACATCCAGCTGCGAATTCCACATGACAATGCCTCGGACTTTGCTCAATGGTTTTACTTCCGGCTACAAGGCGCTGCCTATCAGGCATGTACGCTGCGTTTTCTCAATGCCGGCGAATGCGCCTACCCGGAAGGGTGGACTGATTACGAGCTGATGGCATCGTACGACCGTATCAACTGGTTCCGCGTGCCGGCTCATTTTGACGGCCAGACCATGACGGTTGAACACGTGCCGCTGGCCAATAGCGTGTATTACGCCTACTTCGAGCCCTACTCCCATGAGCAGCACCTGAATCTGCTGGGGCAGGCGCAAGGATCCGGCCTGTGCCAGATTCATGATCTGGGCTTTACCGTACAGGGCCGCGACATCAATTTGCTGACCATTGGTCATGAAGTCGAGTCTGATCTGAAAATCTGGGTAACCGCCCGTCAGCACCCCGGCGAAACCATGGCCGAGTGGTTTGTTGAAGGTTTCCTGAACCGCCTGCTCGATCCGCTGGACGCCACTTCGCGCGCCCTGCTGGACAAGGCTACCTTCTATGTGGTGCCGAACATGAACCCGGATGGCTCCATCCTGGGTAATCTGCGCACCAATGCAGCCGGCGCCAATCTCAATCGCGAATGGCTGGCACCGTCGGAAGAAACCAGTCCGGAAGTACTGGTCGTGCGTAACAAAATGCAGGAAACCGGCGTTGATTTGTTCCTCGACATCCACGGCGACGAAAAACTGCCCTATGTCTTTGTGGCCGGCACAGAGGGTGTTCCTTCCTACGATGAGCGTATTCGCCAGCTGGAAGACAAGTTCAAACACTACCTGATGGTGGCCAACCCGGACTTCCAGGATGAGTTCGGCTATGACAAGGATGCCCCGGGCTCGGCCAATCTGAGCCTGGCCACCAACTGGGTGGGTGAAAACTTCAAGTGCCTGGCCTTTACACTGGAAATGCCGTTCAAGGACAATGCCAACCTGCCTGATGATGACTATGGCTGGAATGGCCAACGCAGCCTGCGCATGGGTGAAGCAGCCCTGACGCCAATCTACGCAGTGATCAACGAATTACGCTGATCTCTCCCTACCCAGCAAAAAGCCGGAATCGCGATTCCGGCTTTTTTGTTTTTCGCAGCATGTAATCACATGGCTAGTGGCAGCTTGTCCAGCGCCTTCACCAGTTCGATTTCTGCCAGACACCAGTCACTCCCCTTTTCCAGCACCTTGCCCAGCGCTATCTGAAAATGCTTGCCGCGTGCTGTCATGTAATACTGCCGGCCCAGGGTATACACCGAGATCGGCATGATCAGGGCATTGATACGGCGCCCGCCACGGTCAAAGGGCACAAACAAGGCGATATGCCCTGCCAGCCACACCATGTCAGGCGGCAAGGTGGGATCGATCAGCTTGCTGTCGGTGGGGCGGATGGAGGCCGCCACTGGCCGGGTACACAGGGTTTCCACCCCGAGATAAATGCGCTCCCGCTGATTGGCCCGCTTGACCCGCCGCACCAGCCCCAGGCTCCAGTTGGTGTTATCGACATCTCGATAGCCCACCAGGCTACCCAGCGTGACCCATTCATTACCCAACGAGTCCAGCGTCACGCCAAGGCCGCTCTGGCTGATATTCTCGACCGACCAGCGCAAGAACTCGTCACGCAAAGACTGCGGTGCCGGCGCAGAATCGCCGGACATGGCAAGCGGAGCCAGCGCGAGTGTACTGCGATCGCGCTTGCGACTGGTGACAAAGCCATAGATACGGATATTGGCCGCATCATCAAAGCTGTCGTTGTCCGTATGACGTGCCTGCGCCTGAATGGCCTCATCCGGCTGACGAATCAGCCGGTGCAGGGTGGACAGACGATGCGCCACTTCCAGATTACGGTTTGTCACCGCAACACGTTCGGCACGCTCAAAGCGCAGCGGCTTGGCAGACCACTCACGGCACAGCATGTGCAGCAAGCTGGCATCAATACCAGGCTCGATCCATGGCTTGAGCTCTGGCGGCACCCGCCCCCCCTCCATCACCGTGGCCCAGCCATGGATGATTTCCACCATATTGGCAGTACTCCAGAACCGGGCGGATTCACTGACAAAACTGGGATTGGCACGAGCAGCAGGCTTGGCCTCGGCCAGTGTCACAGCAAAGCTGGCATCTTCATCATATTGCGGATGCAGCGACATGCGATTGGAAACGAGGCACAGCAGCTGATAAGAGAAATTGAATTGTCGCAGGCTGAGATTGCCACTACTTAACAATGACAACATCAACATGATCAGATATTGATCCTGTACCGTAGTACCCGGACTGTCTTCCCCGAATAAAAATACCGGGGTGGAGTCAATACGTCGCTGCTCTGCCAGGCGATAAAGCTGATTTACATTCAGCCAGAAAACATCATCCGGGCTGAAATGCCGCAAATATTGCCAACGGGCGAACTCGCCAAAGAAATGCATCATGCGTACCAATACCAATGGCAGCATGGCACGCACCCGCTCTTCTTGCTGCATGTCGGTATCAAGAGACAAGGCACGCTGATAAAACTCGAGAAACTGCTTTCCATACGCCAGTATCTGCGAGCGCAACTGCCCTTCCAGTACCTTAGGCATACGGGAATTCATAAAATACTGCGTGCACAAATTTTCATGCAGCGGCTGGATTTCCAGATTAAGCGTCAACACCGCATCCAGCAAATCTGCCGTCACATGGGGAGACAGCATATTGACCTCGGCCAGCATCTCGGTAATTCTCTCGTGCGCAGCCGCGCCATACTCTTGCTTCAGAGTATCGGCATAGGCTTTGGCAGCCGCTGCATTGGCCAAAGGATCTGACTTGTTCTTTGAGCCTCGGGAGAAGAAGTCCAACATGGCGTAACTTTCAGTCTGTCATCGTGACGGGATCAGGGCGAACCCGGAGCTTGCACTCGTCGGCCATACCAGTATTTATACAAGCCGGCAAATCAGCAAGAAGAACTTGCGCCCCAAAACAAAAAGCGCCCGTGCAGGCGCTTTTTGTCAGGCACTTGGAAGACAGTGTCACATCAGATAGCAAGATCTTCAAGCGTTTTGCCAGCAGCCAGCAGTTCCTGTACCCAAACCGGCTTACGGCCACGGCCAGTCCAAGTCAGCTCTGCATTTTCCGGGTGACGATACTTGGCTTCAACCGGCTTGCGCACAACGGCACCCACCTTGCCCAGAACCTCTTCTACGCTCAGGCCATAAGCCTTTGCCAGCTCGATGATCTGCTTTTTAGCCTTGGATTTTTCTTCGGATTCACGACGTTTGATTTCGTTTTCAACGTCGCTTTTCAATGCTACCAGTTCAGTAAAGCTAAGATTGCTAATATCCATTTTGCCGCCCTTATTATTCAGTTGGAGAACCACTGATTCAATTTAGCCAAAAGCCTATCTTCTCGTCAAGGCAAAGAGGTTAAATTTCAGTAAACAAAGCAATTTTTATTCATCCTGCGTAGGATAGGGCAAAGCCAGCTGCTCCAGCGCATTGATATATTCTGTCTCCAGATAAATACCCTTATCCCAGCATGCCGACTGCGCCACAACCAAAGCCTCATACTTGCTGTCTTCCACCTGACAAATTGCGGCCACCATACCGATAGACTGATCGGGCAGTTCAGGACTAAATAACTTGCTGCCAACCGCAGCAAATTGCGTCAGACGAGCCTTGAATAAGCGCCGTTTCAGCTTGCCCAGGTACTGGGTACGCGCCACAATTTCCTGGCCAGGATAACAGCCCTTTTTAAAGCTGACGGCGCCAATTATTTCCATATTGGCCATTTGCGGCACGAACTGTTCTTGCGTGGCCTGCGTCACCCATGCAATGCCGGCATCAATATCACGAACAGCCCAGGCTGCGGCAGACACGGCTACCGCAGCTACTCCTTGCAGCAATGCCGGCAATGGTGAATCAACCGCCGGACACACCAGATACCCTCCGTCGGGCAGCGCAATCGCCACATCAGCGCCCTGCTGCATCACATTGAGCGGTGGCTGTTCTTTGGCGTTGAAATACTGCTCCACGACCGACTGCAATAATGGGCCGCGCAAACCGGCCACCGGTGACAACGAGGTATCCAGCAAAGTCACCTTCACCTTGGAACGCATGACAAACATGGTCAGGCGCTTGGCGATTGCGGCGGCAATATCGGCCGACAACAACAGATAATAACTGTCCGCATGCTGCCAGATTAGAAAGCTGGCCAGCATGCGCCCCTTGGCAGTGGAATAGGTACTGAATTGCGCACGCGCGATGGACACATCCCGGATATCGGCAGAAAACTGCCCCTGCAGAAAGGTTTGCGCATCCTCGCCCTGCACCTGGATGATTCCCAGGTTATCCAGCAGTGCAAGCGCATTGCCGGTGCGCACGGCAGTGACTTGTGCCAGAAAATCGGAAAATGACAGCCGCCCTTCCTGGTCGATCTGTCCCTGATTCTTGTCTACCCACGACTGCCACGGCTGCTTCATGTTGCGATACCTGTGATTAAGCACACTAAATTAGTCAAGAATTTTACTTTTTTCAGCCCATTCCTGCCAGCGCCACTGTGCACCAGAGCCGCATGCCGTGGCGATATTCTTTTCGCCTCATGGACTTAGTCCACACACTACCCCCGACCATTTAAAAAGCTGGCATTTTCCATGGGCAAAGCGTTGACAGGCCTGATTGCCGTCGGTATAGTTCGCACTCTCTTGGATGTTCCCTGATAGCTCAGTTGGTAGAGCGACGGACTGTTAATCCGCAGGTCGCAGGTTCGAGCCCTGCTCGGGGAGCCAAGACCCTACAATTTATTGTGCATTGCCGGTTATTCCCTGATAGCTCAGTTGGTAGAGCGACGGACTGTTAATCCGCAGGTCGCAGGTTCGAGCCCTGCTCGGGGAGCCACCCCTACAATGCCATGCCAGTTTATTCCCTGATAGCTCAGTTGGTAGAGCGACGGACTGTTAATCCGCAGGTCGCAGGTTCGAGCCCTGCTCGGGGAGCCAGACAAAAGCCCGCTTTGATAGCGGGCTTTTTGCATTCCATTTGCGCCAAATATTCCCTTTTGACAAAACCTCTGTTTCTCGCCAAGAATCGTCTGGCTTTCAGCACTGTTTATTCGTGTTAAAATAAGCATCAATTAACTCTGTATTAAACAATAACCATAGGATCAGCGATGTCCATTCTGAAGGAATTCAAGGAATTTGCTGTTAAAGGCAATGTCATCGATCTGGCCGTCGGTGTGGTCATTGGTGGTGCGTTCGGCTCCATCGTCAAATCACTGGTCGACGATGTCATCATGCCGCCCATCGGCCTGCTGATCGGCAATGTCGATTTTGCCAACCTGTTCTTCGTATTGAAGGAAGGTGCCAAGCAAGCCGGGCCTTACGCCTCGGTGGCTGCCGCCAAACAGGCAGGTGCGGTAACCATGAACATCGGCCTGTTCATCAACTCGCTGGTTAGCTTCACCATTGTTGCCTTCGCCATTTTCATGCTGGTGAAAGCCATCAACAAGCTGAAGCGTGAAACCCCGGTTGAAGCTGCCCCCGCAGCCGCCACCAAGGAATGCCGCTACTGCCTGTCCAGCGTGCCAGAGAAGGCCAGCCGCTGCCCTTGCTGCACATCGCAACTGGATTGATCTTTTAAAGCATGCTCCAATAAAAAAGAGGCCGAATGGCCTCTTTTTTATTTCCCTTCGCGCCGGCCTTTATTCTCCAGGCCTGCCGCCTCCAGCAGACTTCCAGGATCAAAGCCCAGACGCAGCGCCCCCCAGTGCCGACCATCCAGGAAGACCGGCAGTGTCAGCTCCGACAGGATTTCGCCGGTATCACGCATATAGGTATGCAGCAGGAAGGGTTCGGTATTGCGGGCCGACTTGAGGCCGGCAGGATCGGCAAAAATGCGCTTATCGCGGCTATTTACCAAATCCTTTTGCTCGTCGCCAGTCAGTGGCTGGCTATACCAGCTGTTATGGGTAGGCGCATAGCCATTGTTGTCCACCAGCAAGCAGAAGCGCCCTCCCACCACATCACGCACCAGACTGTCGTAATGTGCCTGCACCAGGCCTGTCAGCTTCTCGTCATAGGCGGTGTGGTATTTACTGGGTTTGCTGCCGGGGATGGGCTGATAACGCTGGTCAAACACATTGACGCCGGCTTTTTGCTGTTGCTGCAGCACACCCTGCAACTGATCACGCATGCCGCGCGCCAAGCCTATCATGCGGTCAAATTCACCCTCGCCGATTACGAAGCGCGATACCATTTCCTGCACCTGTTCGGCCACTCCGGACAATTCATCGGCAACCTGCTCGGTATGGTTGAGGCGTTCGGTTACCTGCTGTCCCAGATCGTGAATTTCCGACACATGCCGGTTTACCTGCCGATTGGTTTCGGCGAAATCTTCCATGGTGCCTGCGATTTGCGTAAGGCTGCTGGCGGTGGATTCAAAATCACCCATCATGCGGCCAAAGTGCTGCGAGGCACGTGAGACAACCTCGCGGGCCTGATGGGTTCCCGCGGTGATTTCATTGGTTTCCACCTGGGTATCCGACACCAGCCCCAGCATGCCGTCGATATTGCTGGAGATCTCGTCGGTGGCCTTTTTCACCTTTTCCGCCAGCTTGCGCACTTCGTCGGCCACTACCGCAAAACCACGGCCGCTTTCGCCTGCCCGTGCCGCCTCGATGGCCGCATTCAGTGCCAGCAGATTGGTCTGGTCGGAAATATCCTTGATCAGATCGACAATAGTCTTGATGCTGGCCGAGCGCTGACTCAGATCTTCCACGGTCTCGTTAAAGTGGCTTACCTTCTGGCTGATATCGTAAATGCGGTCGGCCACGGTCTTCAGTTCGTCATAAGACTCGCGCGCCACATCCAGATTGGAAAGGGTGGACACGGAAATGCTTTGCGTCTGGCCGGTTACCTGATTAATGCCCGTGGTGGTCTGATCGCTGGCATCGCGTACGCGAGTAGCGAATTCATCCTGCCGCACGGCACTGTTCAAGGATTCACTCACATTTTTACGGGTACGGGCGGAGTCCATGGCGATACGCACGGTCATCAGCCGCACATTGCTGATGATTTCGCGCATTTTCAGCTGGAAGCGATTATAGGAAACCGAAACATCGCGGATTTCGTCGTAGGTAATGGCCGGAATATCGCGTGACAGATCCCCCTCGCCAGCGCCAATCTCATTGAAAATGCCGATAATCATGTTCAGCGGCCGCACAATGAGATAGCGCAGATACCAGACCATGAAGCAAGTAAAGGCCACACCCAGCCCCCACAGGCAGCTGCCCCAGAAAATGGCACTGTCGATACTGGACAGGATATTGGCGGAAACCGAGCCGGGAACCGCCGGGTTATTCAGTTGGCCACGAATATCGGTCAACACCAGATAGGAATAAGCCAACATGATCAACTGGAACAGGCTCAAACAAAAAAAACTGCACAATTTCCTGGTCAGTGTATTGAAGAAGGTTTTTTCGACCAGGGTATATACGCGCCAGAACCAATCCATGCTCTCTCCTTACGACCTGCTGATATTGCTTGTTATATGTTTAAAGCGGGCGCTACATTTTTACCTTAAATCTGTGAAATAACCAATCCCAATTGCAATAAAAATGACGGTTATCAAGAACCATTCGCAGGTAGTTCACAGCAAGCACAAACTGTAACTACAGGATATGAAAGATTATTCTGCCAGCCCACTGCCTGCGGCAGGCTTGCGCTGCCACACCATCCAGAACTCCTGGCCGGCAAACACCGGCAAAGCTGCACCAACCGGCTGGCAGTCTCTCAACTCAAAGCCCTCAGCAAACAGTTGCTGCAGTGCAGCGCGGCTCGTACCAAAGGGAGGCCCCTTGGCTTTGTCCGCCAGAAAAAACACCCCGGCCAGATAGGCGCCACGAGGAGTCAGTTGCATCATCTTCTGGGTATAGTCTCTCCACATCCTCGGCGGCAAGGCGCACAAGAAGGCTCGCTCGAACACCAGGTCGTATATTGCGGCGGCTTCAAGGGCAAAGAAGTCGGCCTGCCACAGACGCGCCGGGCTGTCTTGCAGTGCGGCCGCCGCGCGCCGAATGGCTTCATGGCTGAAATCGATGGCATCCACCTGCATGCCGGCCTGTAACAGCCAGCGCACATCCGCCGCCGAGCCGCACCCCGGCAGCAAGACTCTACTGCCTTGCGGCAGGCTGGCGATGAAGCGATGCATATGTGCATCCGGCTGCGCTCCCTCCCATGGCGTAACGCCCTGCTGGTAGCGCACATCCCAGAAATCTGCCAAGGAACTGTCCTGCGCCATATTTCAGTTCTCCATTAACTACTAATTAGCCAGCGCAGCATACTCACGCAATTGCGCTGTGATGCCATCCAGGCCTTGCTGCACATCCAGCGGCAGCGACCGGCCATCCGGCAAGCGCAGTTGCACACCGGAGGACTGCATGCGAATGAACAAGCGCCGCCCATCCAGCGACAACATCCCCCACTCCTCACCATCCAGTTGCTGCAGGTCGAGCAGCACCCCCAGCCGCTCGGCGATATCCAGCAAGGGCTGCCGCTGCGGCAACTGCTGCCAGACCTGCTCACGGGCGGGCTCATCCATGAAGCACCAGTTGGAAATCTCGGCAAAGCTGCGGCCGCAGCCCCGGCAGACATTGTCACCAACGGCCGTTGTGCAACGGGCGATACACGGTGAATCAGGACGCTCAAGCACCATGCACCACTCCAAACTGAAACACTTCTGTCATATTTCTTGACTTTCCCAACAAAAATGTCAGATAAATGAAAGATCGCTGCAACAATATAAACACAAATGCCACGCAACGAATTATTGGTATTCCGAATACTACGCATTTTGCGCCTGAAACAGGTGCAATATCTGGACGAGCGCCAGCTCATCGCCGCCATTCGCCGCGAAACCGGTGATGAATTCAACGAGCTGATCATCCATGAGCATCTGCGCCATATGCAGCAGCATGGCCTGCTCAAGCCTGTCAATCTGCGCAAGGTCAATGGCTACGCCCTGGACTGGGCCGGCTACGACTATCTGGATGCTTCCTGAAACCGGGTCCACCACCCCGGTCAACAAGATCGGCTCTGCGGCAGGATGCCGTCCTGAAAACAGAAAACCCCGGTTTGACCGGGGTTTTTCATTACAGGCAACAACAGTTCAGCCCTGAGCAGGCGGCGACGGTGACAGCATGGCCAACTCCTCTTCGCTCAGCAAGCGCGACAGCGTGACAAAGCGCATTCCTTCGGCCGACTCCAGCGAAAAGCCCCCGCCACGTCCCGGTACAGCATCAATGGTCAGTGCGCAGTTCTGCCAATAGCCATACAGAAATTCGCTGATGTAAAAAGGGCAGCCGCCGATTTCTCCCAACAGGATGTCATGATCGCCAACACGGAATTCCTGCTGGGTAAAGCACAGTGGCGCACTGCCGTCGCAACATCCACCAGACTGGTGGAACAGCAAGGAACCATGGCGCTGGCACAACACCGACAACAGTTCCGCAGCACGCTCTGTCATGTTGACGCGGGAAATCATGTCACCCCTTTTTGCGAGAAACCGGCGGCGCCAAAGCGAGGGCGACTTGCGCCACCCCCAAGGAGGACCGCTGCTTGCAAGCGGTCAACCGCCCGCAGGCGGTGACCGTGAAAAGAACTGCTTAGAAGAAGCCCAGTGCCTTCGGGCTATAGCTCACCAGCAGGTTCTTGGTTTGCTGGTAGTGATCCAGCATCATCTTGTGGGTTTCGCGACCAATGCCGGATTTCTTGTAGCCGCCAAAGGCAGCATGTGCCGGGTAGAGGTGATAGCAGTTGGTCCAGACACGGCCAGCCTTGATCTCGCGGCCCATGCGATAGGCGGTATTGCCATCACGCGTCCACACCCCTGCCCCCAGGCCAAAGGCGCTGTCATTGGCAATGTGCAGTGCTTCTTCCTTGTCCTTGAAGGTGGTGACAGCCACGACTGGCCCGAAGATTTCCTCCTGGAACACACGCATCTTGTTGTGGCCGGCCAGGATGGTGGGCTGTACATAGAAGCCCTCTGCCAGTTGGCCACCCAGATGGGCCTGGCCGCCACCAGTCAGCACCTGTGCACCTTCGGCGCGGCCGATGTCGATATAGGACAGGATCTTGTCCAGCTGCTCACGCGAGGCCTGAGCACCGATCATGGTGGACATGTCCAGCGGATTACCCTGCTTGATGGCTTTGACGCGTGCCACGGCACGTTCCATGAAGGCTTCGTAGATGGATTCCTGCACCAGCACGCGCGACGGGCAGGTACATACTTCGCCCTGATTGAGGGCAAACATGGCAAAGCCTTCCAGCGCCTTGTCGAAGTAATCGTCGTCCTCGCGCATCACGTCTTCGAAGAAGATATTGGGTGACTTGCCACCCAGCTCCAACGTCACCGGGATGATGTTTTCGGCAGCGTACTGCATGATCAGGCGGCCAGTGCCGGTTTCACCGGTGAAGGCGACCTTGGCAATGCGCGGATTGGTGGCCAGCGGCTTGCCGGCTTCCACGCCAAAGCCGTTCACCACATTCAGTACGCCATCGGGCAGCAGATCGGCAATCACTTCCATCAGCACCAGAATGGCCATCGGGGTCTGCTCGGCCGGCTTGAGCACCACGCAGTTGCCGGCAGCCAGCGCCGGGGCCAGCTTCCAGGCGGCCATCAGCAGCGGGAAATTCCAGGGAATGATCTGGCCGACCACGCCCAGCGGTTCGTGGTAGTGGTAGGCCACGGTGTCTTCGTCCAGTTCGGACAGCGAGCCTTCCTGGGCACGCAGACAAGCGGCAAAGTAGCGGAAGTGATCAACTGCCAGCGGCAGGTCGGCCGCATTGGTCTCGCGGATGGGCTTGCCGTTGTCCAGCGTTTCGACCAGGGCCAGGAAAGGCAGGTACTCTTCCATGCGGTCGGCAACCTTCAGCAACACATTGGCGCGCACCGCCGGTGCAGTACGACCCCAGCGATCGGCTGCGGCATGGGCGGCATCCAGTGCCAGTTCGATGTCAGCCGCGGTGGAGCGGGCAATATCGCACAGCGGTTTGCCGTCGATCGGGCTGACATTGGTGAAATATTGCCCTTGTACCGGCGCTACCCAGCGGCCGCCGATGAAATTTTCGTAACGGGATTTCAGCGGGAGTTTCTTGCTGAGTGCTGCGAGTGCTTGCTGATACATGACGTTGCCTCCTGGCTATTAGAATCGGAGCGCCGGTCGTTGCTACCGGCTGCCAAGTCATTGTGCGAAATCACCCGCCATTCCTCTATTCGACTTTGGTCTTAGAACAGCCCCCGCGCCACCTGGCCAATGCCTTCTTCCTGGATCTCGCCTGATGACAAAGCCAGCTTGCCCAGATGGCCGATCAGCGCCCGCAGCCTGGCCGGCCGCACCGGCTTGCTGAGCAAGGACCAGCCTTCGGCAGCGATTTCGGCGGCCACTTCCGGGCTGCGATCTGCGGTGATGATGGCAGCAGGAATCTTCACCTGTAGCTGGCGGTATAGCGCCAGGATGACTTGCGGCCCGCTCACATCGTGATCCAGATGATAGTCAGCCAGAATCACATCCGGCGGGCGACTAAGTTGTCCCAACAAGGCTTGGGCCTCGTCCAGTCCGGCAGCGGCCAGTGGCAGGCAGCCCCAGCCAGAGAGCAAGGTGCTCATACCGGCCAGAATCGTCGCTTCGTTGTCGATCAGCAAAATTGTCAGGCCCAGCAATTCCGATGGCAGCACCGTACTGATCCCTTCCTGCTGCCGCGGCATGGCGCTGGCGGCGGCCTGCTCGCCATAGGGCAGCACGATGCCGAAAAATGAGCCGCGCCCATGCTGCGAACGTACTTCCAGCCGGTGCTGCAAGCGCGTGGCCAGCCGCTTGACGATGGCCAGCCCCAGCCCCAGTCCCTTGCTGCACATGGCACGGTGCTCGGGCAAGCGCTGGAATTCTTCAAAAACCTGCGCCAGCTTGTCAGCCGGAATGCCCTGCCCCTGATCCCACACGCCAACCAGCACACCTTCGGCGGTACGACGGGCCGCCAGCAATAGCCGGCCATGCTCGCTGTAACGCAAGGCATTGCTGAGAAAATTGCGCAGGATGCGGCTGAGCAAGACCCAGTCGCTATACACCACCGCGCCACACAGGTGGCTGCGCAGGCTCAATCCGCGCTCGGCCACCAGCGGGCTGAATTCGATGCTGAGCTGGCGCAGCAGCTGGTCGATATGAAAATGACTGCGCTCCACCTCGATAGCACCGGCATCGATGCGCGACAGTTCCAGCAGGGTATTGATCAGATCATCCACGGCCTCCAGCGAGCTTGCGGCATGCTGCACCAGCCGCATGTTTTCACCGCTGGCTTCGCGTTCGGCCAGGCTGGCCACAAACAGCCGCGCGGCATTCAGCGGCTGTAGCAAGTCGTGGCTGGCCGCGGCAAAAAAGCGCGTCTTGCTGCGATTGGCCTCTTCGGCGGCGACAATGGCTTCCTGCAAGCGGCTATTGGCACGGCGCAGCTCGCTGGTGCGGGCGGTAACCCGCAGCTCCAGCTCCTGCTTGGCCTGCGTCAACACCTGTTCGGCACGGCGGGTCTGGGTAATGTCCTGGATCAGCGCATAGAAGCCATGCACCACGCCGTCTTCGCCAATATGCGGGATAAAGGCGGCCTGGGCGTACTCCACCGAGCGCTTGGGTGCCGGCATTTTCAGCTCGAATACCGACGACACCCCGGCCAGCGCGCGTTCGACAAAATGCTGGCGCGGATCGTACAAGGCCGGCCCCAGCACCTCGCGCAGGGTACGGCCATTGATTTCCTGTACCGGCAGGCCAAACCAGTCTTCGTAGCCCTTGTTAGTGAAGCGGTAAATCTGGTCTTTGTCGACATAGGAAATCAGCGCCGGCAAGGCATCGGTAATCAGCCGCAGCTTGGACTCACTCTCGCGCAAGGCCAGTTCATCGCGCTTGCGGGCGGTGACATCGCTGCAGGTAATGACAAAGCCGGCATTGGGCATGGGGCAGGATTCGATTTCCAGCACCAGGCCGCTGGCTGTTTCCACCTCGTAGCTGCCATTGACCGGGCACAGCAGCGGAATTTCCGCACTGCCCGGCAAGGCCTGCCCAACGCGCAAGGCCGCCGGCGACAGTCCGGCCAGCTCGCAAAAACGGTGATTCCAGGCCAGCAGCAGTGACTGGTGATCAAACACCGCAATACCCTGACGCAGGCTGTTGACGGTAGCCTCCAGCAACTGGCGGTGGGCGGCCTGATCCTGCTGCCGCAAGCGCTGCTCCTGCCGTTTGATTTCGCTGATATCGGTATAAATGGCCACTCGGCCACCGTCGGCGGTCTGGCGTTCGCTGATACGCAAATAGCGGCCATCGCTGAGCGCTTCCAGATAGCTGCCACTGCTGTCACGGTGTAGCTGGATGCGCTGCTGCCGCCAGTGTTCGACCTGGCCCAGCGCCTCCAGCGCGCTGCCGGAATCGGCCAGATGATCGAGGTACTCGGCAAACTGCATGCCGCTGCGCACATGCCGTCGCAAGGCCGGCTGCAGCTCGACAAAACGCTGGTTGAAGCGTACCAGCCGGTCGTGCTGGTCCCACTGGGCAAAGCCGTCAGCGATGGTATCCACCGCCACGCCCAGCCGGTTATTGGCTTGCTCGGCCGCCAGCCGGGCCTCTTCCAGCGCGATATTGCTGGTTTTCAGCTCATTCATGGCGCGCTCCAGTGCGTGGGTACGCTCCTGGATGCGTTTTTCCAGTTCGGCCGATACCTGGAAGATGGTGAAGGAATTGCCATTGTCGGCCATGCCGCTTTCCACGCGGTAGATCAGGGCCTTGTTGATCTTGCGCAGCTTGGCATTGTCCTTTTCCAGCCGGGCAATGTGCAGCAGCAGCTGTGATGGATCAGCCACCGATAAATCCAGCTCCTGTTCCATCATCCCGCTCCGTGTATTGCGGCCATCCCTGCGGCATAGCCGATGGCAATGCCGGTGAAGGTCTGGTTGACATGCATGGCATTGAACTGCTCGCCATAGGTGTTGAAACCCACCACCCGGTTTTGCACCAGCAAACCGGACAGGCGGCTTTGTGCGGCGGTATTGCTGATCATGATGCGGCGCAAGATGCAGTCACAGCCCAGCACCACCTGCAGGCGACCCAGCTTGCTGCGGACCTGGGCAAAGGTGTGGGCCAGGCTGCCCACCAGATCCTGCTGTTCGGTGCCGGACAGCACCACCCCCTCGTCCACGCTGCAGAAAAAGGACAGCGACAAATCATCGTTGACGCGCTGGATGGAGCGCGCATAAGGCACACCGCCCACTTGCAAAACCAGCGGGTGGGCGGCAAAGGTGTGCGGGTCCAGCTGCTCGGGGTCCAGCCCCAGCAGCCGGCAGTACTCCGCCGCTGCCGGTTCGGCATTGATCTCGGTAACCAGCCGGCTGTCGGCATCGGCCTCGGTAATCACCATGCGCTCGCCACTGCGGGCGGCATGCTCGGACTTGAACATCTCGAAGGGATGACGGCTGGCCACCATCACAAAAGCCGCACTATTGCTGTGAAAGCGGCCATTCAGCAGGATAGCGGTGTTTTCGAAGCGCATATTGTCGCCGGCCGACCCGCCCAGCAAGGGGATATGCCCCAGTGCCGACGACAGCCGGCTGGCCACCCGCTCCTCGCAGGCTGCCAGCCCGTCGATCAGCATCAGGGCAAAGCTGTTGCGGTCGATTGCCTGGCCGCTCTTGCGCGCCAGCTCATGCCGCGAAGTCATCACCGCCTCGAAGGCATCGGACAGTTCGAAAGCGTGCAGATTATCCAGCCGTGCAGCCACGGCAAAGAAGTCGGGCTCGGCAAAACTCACCCCGCTGATACTGCCCTGCTGATAGCCATGACAGCCGATTTCCCCTGCCGTGGTACACCCCACCACCAGCGCATCGCCAAAATGCCGGTGCAAGCTGGGGCCGAGGCTGGCCAGATCGTAGGCCGGGGAAATAAACAGCAATACCAGTGCCAGGTCTGGCTGATGCAGCTGCTGAAACAGCTCGGCTGCGGCCAGTGCGGGGTCCTGCTGCTGGGTACTTCCCAGCAGCACCAGGCTATTCTCCATCTTGTCTCCAGCTTGCCGTCTCGCCACAGCGGGCGGCGGCCTTGTCATTCTATTGACCGGTCTTTGCCGGCTTGAACTGTGCTGCCCGTACCGCCTGCCTTGCACAAGATGGCGCTGGCCGGCAGATACGGCAAACAGGCTGATTCATTCTAGCGCGATCAGCGCGCAGATCATCCAGCCATGGCGCTCAATCAGCCGTGCAGCGCCAGATGAGCGCCAGACATGCAGCGGACATGCTGCCAGCATTGGCCGATTCAGGCTATAGTCTTGGACGCTGCCGCTGCCGGGCGCGCTATTTTGCGAGACTGAATCGATATGGAAATGAGTGTACTGATTGCCGACGACCACCCGCTGTTTCGCGAAGCCTTGAAGGACGTGGTGCGGGAAGTGTTTGGCCCGGACATCCACCTGATCGAATGCACCTCGCTGGCGGAAGCCAGCGCTGCCATCCACGACGACAGCCTGGAGCTGGCACTGCTCGACCTCAATATGCCGGGCATGCAGGGGCTGAGCGGCGTCGCCAGCCTGCGCCATGCCGCGCCAGTCGTGCCGCTGGTGGTGGTGTCCGCCGACGAGCGCAGCGAAGTGGTGCAAGCGGCATTGGCGCTGGGGGTATGCGGTTTCATTCCCAAATCCACCCCGCGCCAGCAAATGGCGGAGGCGGTGCGCCGCATCAGCGCGGATGGTGAAATCTACCAGCCGCCACAGCTCGCCGGCCACGATACCAACAGTCCCACCGCCATCCCGCTCTCGGCCGAACAGCAAGCCATGCAGGCCCGACTGGCCAGCCTGACCCGCCAGGAACGCTGCGTGCTGGAGGCTATTGTCGCCGGCAAACCCAACAAGATCGTGGCGCACGAACTGAATATCGCCGAGAGCACGGTCAAGGCGCATGTTTCCGCCATCCTGCGCAAGCTGGAAGTCAGCAGCCGCACCCAGGCCGTGATCAAGGCCGGGCCGCTGCTGGAGTAAGGCGGGACACGGGCCGCCAACCAGGCTGGCAATGACAAGGCCCCGCCAGCATGTCACTGCGCGGGGCCTTGTTCATCAGCAAAATCAATCAGACCTGATACTGCGCCACTGCCTTGCCCATGCGCTCCACATTGAGCTGCAAGCGGGTCGATGCGGCTTCGGTAGCATGCGCCACCTCCAGGTTTTTACCAGTCAGGGCGGCCACCGACTCCAGCCCCTGGCCCATCAGATCCATGCCCATTTTCTGCTCATCGGCCGAATGGCTGATTTCCGCCACCATGCTGACGGCTCTTGCCATTTGCACACTGATTTCATCCAGCACCGCATGGGCCTGATGCACCAGCTCGACACTGGTGCCCACTTGCGCCGCACTCTGGCGCATGCCGGTCACCGAACCCACGGTATCGGCCTGGATGCGTGAAATCATCTTGTCGATTTCCTGGGTGGCATTGGCCGTACGCTCAGCCAGCTTGCGTACTTCGTCGGCCACCACGGCAAAGCCACGTCCGGTTTCGCCAGCACGGGCGGCCTCGATGGCGGCATTCAGCGCCAGCAAATTGGTTTGATCGGCAATATCCTTGATGACACTGGCCACCTTGCCGATGTCTTCAGTGCGCCGGCCGAGTTTTTCCACAGTTTCAGCCGAGGTGGCAACGGTAGCCGCCAGTTCGCGAATGGTTTCACTGGCCCGCTCTGACAAGCGTGCCGCCTCGCCAGCCTTGCTACCGACATCACGCGTCACCGACTCGGTATCGTGGGCATGCTGCGCGATCAAACCTATCGATGCCGCCAGCTGCTCAATGGTGGCAGCCGAAGCCGTGGTCTTTTCGGTTTGCAGCGATGCAGACGAAACCAGCGACACCACGCTCTGGTTCAGATTGCCCGAGGTATCCTGCACATTGTGGGCCGAATTCATCATCACCTGGATGGTGGCACCGACGGCGGCCGTCTGGTTATCCAGCTCCGTCGCAATCTTGCTGATCAGATCACCGCGCTTGGGGTGCAAATTGGCGCGTAAATTGCCTGTTTTGAGCAGATCCTGCAAGAAGTGGTGGATGCGCGTCAGGCGACCAAGCACTCCCGGCAGGATGAATACCACCGCCAGCAAGCAGCACAGCAGCGCCAGCACCGCCGCACCCTGAAACAAAGGCATGAAACTGCTCTGGCTACTAGCCAGCAAACCCAGCAGCAAAGCCAGTGCAGCAAGCACCAGCACAGCGTAGAGCTGAAACACAAAACCACTCACCGCTTGCACCAGTGGTGACCGTTTTTTCACTACTGCGCCATTTTCGATAGACAAAGAGCGATCGCCCTGGCGGATGCGGCCATACAGCAGCTCGGCGGCAGCCACTTCCTCACGCCCGGGAGGGGTACGCACCGACTGGTAACCAACAATCTGCCCGTTTTCACGCACCGGGGAGGCATTGGCACGCACCCAGTAAAAACCACCATCCTTGCGCCGATTCTTCACCAGGCCACGCCAGGGCCGCCCATCCTTCAGATTGCGCCACATATCGGCAAATGCCGCTTCCGGCATATCGGGGTGACGAATCAGGTTATGCGGCTGACCAACCATCTCCTCTTGATCGAAGCCACTGATCTGGGCAAAGGCGCTGTTAGCCTCGACAATATTACCCTGGGTATCGGTACGTGAATAAATGAACACACCATCTGGAACGATGGTTTCTTGCTGGTTGACTGGCTGATTATTTCGCATATCTTTTTGTTTTATTTGGTGTTTATCAAAAATACATCATGACGCAACCAGGGAGAATAGTGATTGATTACCCTGCTTGTTTTTTGGCTCGATGGCGGCCCACTCCGGTTTTAATTGGACACGGCCAAATCATAAGCCGATTAAACCAGAGCACTACTGCAAGCGCACTGATTCATGACAAAAACAATAATAACTGTGTGGTTTTTGCACTTCAGGAAAATTTGCTGATTGCTTTACTGCGAAACCTGCAGATACAGCAGACTACATAGCAATAAGTTAAGAGACATTACAGTAGGAGAAGTGAAATGCAGCAATAACAGGCAATAAATAACAGTATGAAAAAGCAGAAACGTACAGACAAGCCGATCCGTGGATTATTTAGAATAAAACCGCGTAAAAATCGGTAAATAAATAGATAGAAAACAAAAAAGCCACCCCGCAGGATGGCTTAATGTTGGTATTACTGTGGTCTTGTGGTCGGGGTGAGAAGATTCGAACTTCCGACCCCCTGCACCCCATGCAGGTGCGCTACCAGGCTGCGCTACACCCCGACTTCAAGAGAAACGCATTGTAACTGTTTATTTATGGTTTGCCAATACCCGCATCCAACCAAGCCAGAATTGTTTCCAATTCTGCGCGCACTTCCTGCGCGGTAATCGGACGTTCCATCTCGCCGCCAGCGCCCAGACGCTGACGTGCACCATGAATGGTAAAACCATCGTCGTACAGCAGACCGCGAATGCGCCGCACCAGCAGCACCTCGTGGTGCTGGTAATAGCGACGGTTGCCACGGCGCTTGACCAGGCGCAACTGGGAGAATTCCTGCTCCCAGTAACGCAGCACATGCGGCTTGACCCCGGTCAGTTCACTGACTTCGCTGATGGTGAAGTAGCGTTTGGACGGGATTGCCGGCAGATCAGCCTTGCTTGTTAGCATGGTATTGCTCAACCATTCCTTTGAGTTTCTGACTGGCATGGAAGGTGACAACCCGGCGGGCCGTGATGGGAATTTCTTCCCCGGTCTTGGGATTGCGCCCCGGACGTTGCGGTTTGTCACGCAGCTGGAAATTGCCGAAACCGGACAGCTTTACCGAATCGCCGGCTTCCAGCGCGATACGGATTTCCTCGAAAAACGTTTCAACCATGTCCTTGGCTTCACGCTTGTTCAGACCTACCTGGTCAAACAACAGGTCGGCCAACTCAGCCTTGGTCAAAGTCATGACTACCCCTTAACTTCTTGAATGCAAATATGGAAGGCGGACATTATGCCACGCCTTCCGGCAATAATGGCTTACAGTCGTAGTTGGGCGGCGTGGCTGGCAGCCACGGCATCCAGCAGCTTCTGGATGGCCGGCTCGACATCTTCGTCGGTCAGGGTGCGGGCATCATCCTGCAACACCACGCGGAAAGCCAGGCTCTTCTTACCTTCTTCCACGCCCTTGCCACGATAGACATCAAACAGGGCTACTTCCTTGACCAGCGCGGACGCATTCTGCCTGAAAGTGTCCAGCATAGCAGCAACCGTTACCTCTTCGTCAACCACCAGCGCCAGGTCACGCCGTACCGGCTGCAGCTTGCTCACCGGTTCTGCCTTGATGGCGGAGCGTGCTTCAACCGCAGCCAGATCCAGTTCGAACAATACCGGGGCAGTCGGCAGGCCGTATTCTTGCGCCCAGCGCGGATGCAGCTCGCCCATCACGCCAATGACCTTGCCGTGCAGGCTGATCTCGGCGCAACGGCCGGGATGGAAAGCCGGGTGCGCAGCCTTGGCAAAGCTGGCACGGGCCGGCAGCAGCAGGGCTTCGACATCAGCCTTCACATCGTAGAAGTCAACGCGCTCGGCTTTCTGCCCCCACTGCTCTGCTACACGCGGGCCCCAAGCGAGACCAGCTACTTTTTCCGGCTGAGTGCTTTCATCGGCCACACCCGCAGCATTCTTGCCGAATACGCGGGCCACTTCAAACACCCGCACGCGCGGCTGTTTGCGATTGAGGTTGCCTTGCAGCACATTGACCAGACCGCCAATCAGCGACGAGCGCATTACGCTCATCTGCGAGGCGATCGGATTGATCAGGCGTACCGGGTCGGTATTGCCGGCGAAATCACGCTCCCAGGCCTCTTCGACAAAGGCGTAGCTGACCACTTCCTGATAGTCGCGCCCCGCCAGGAAATGGCGGATGTCTTCACGCGGGCGACGCTCTTCCGGCAGCGCCAGCATACGCAGGCGCGCAGCCGGTGCGGCGTAAGGGATGGCATCGTAGCCATGCACGCGGGCCACTTCTTCGATCAGGTCTTCTTCGATTTCAATGTCGTAGCGGAAGGACGGCGCATGCACCAGGAAGCCGTCTTCCAGCGTGTCGAAGGACAGGCCCAGACGGGTGAGGATGGTCGCAATTTGCTCGGCAGTCAGGCTGATGCCCAGCAGGCGGGCGACACGGGCAGTACGCAGCTTGACACCACCGCGCGCCGGCAGTTCGGCTACCTTTTCGTTCAACGGGCCAGCTTCACCCCCACAGATGGACAGCACCAGCTCGGTAGCACGTTCCATGGCTTCGGTTTGCAGCTGGAAATCCACACCACGCTCGAAGCGGAAGGAGGAGTCCGAGCCGAAACCCCAGGCACGCGCCTTGCCAGCAATCGCGGCCGGAGCGAAAAAGGCACTTTCCAGCATGATGTCCGTGCTGGCGGTGGTGACACCGCTTTCTTCGCCACCCATGATGCCGGCAATGGCCAGTACCTTGGCATCGTCGGCAATCACCAGATGCTCGTCGCTGAGGGTGACGGTTTTTTCGTTCAGACACAGCAGCTGCTCACCAGCCTTGGCCATGCGCACGGTGATGCCACCGTCCAGCTTGGACAGATCAAAGGCGTGCATCGGCTGCCCCTGCTCCAGCAGCACATAATTGGTGACATCGACGATAGCCGAAATGGAACGCAGACCGGAACGCTCCAGACGGCGCTTCATCCAGTCCGGCGTCGGCGCAGCGGCGTTGACATTGCGGATGACGCGGCCAATGTAGCGACCGCAAGCTTGACCTGCCTGGATGGCAACCGGCACCACGTCGTCGATTTGCGGGGCAATGCTGGTAATGGCTTGCGGTTGCAGGGCAGCACCCGTCAGCGCCGCCACTTCGCGGGCAATGCCCTTGATGGACAGGCAGTCGGCACGATTAGGGGTGATTTTCAGCGTAAACAGCTGATCATCCAGCCCCAGATAATCCCGGATACTCTGGCCAACCGGCGCATCAGCCGGCAGCAACATCAGGCCATCGACATCTTCCGGCACACCCAGCTCCTTGCCGGAGCACAGCATGCCGCCCGATTCCACACCGCGCATCTTGGTGGGCTTGATCTTGAAGTCACCCGGCAATACCGCACCCGGCAGCGCGCACGGCACGCGTACGCCCACAGCCACGTTCGGTGCGCCACAGACGATCTGTACCAGCTCGCCACTGCCCACATCGACCTTGGTCACACGCAGGCGGTCGGCATTTTCGTGCTTGACGCACTCTTTGACTTCACCAATCACCACGCCAGTAAAGGCCGGTGCGGCAGCGGTGGTTTCTTCTACTTCCAGACCTGCCATGGTCAGCAGATTGGACAATTCCTCGCTGGAAAGGGAAGGATTAACCCAGCTTCTCAGCCACTGTTCGGAAAATTGCATTGTTTATCCCCTGCCTGCGATCAATTGAACTGTTTGAGGAAATTGAGATCGTTCTCGAAGAACAGTCGCAGGTCATTCACGCCATAGCGCAGCATGGCAAAACGGTCCAGACCAATACCAAAGGCAAAGCCGCTGTACTTTTCCGGATCGATATTCACATTG
>NZ_QAJS01000009.1:247236-251603 GCF_003852595.1 Aquitalea sp. FJL05 | reverse complement strand
GCCGCGCTCGCCCAGTACGTCTATTTCGGCGGAGGGCTCGGTGAAGGGGAAGAAGGACGGACGGAAACGCACTTGCAGATCGTCACGCTCGAAGAAGCGGCGCAGGAAGTCAGTCACCACGGCTTTGAGGTCGGCAAAGGACACGCCCTCTTCCACCCACAGGCCTTCCATCTGGTGGAACATCGGCGAATGAGTGGCATCGGAGTCGACACGGTACACACGACCGGGAGCCACGATCTTGATCGGCGGCTCGTTGTTCAGCATGTAGCGCACCTGGATCGGGCTGGTATGGGTGCGCAGCACATCGCCACCTTCCACATAGAAGGTGTCGGCCATGGCACGCGCCGGGTGGTTTTCCGGAATGTTCAGCGCCTGGAAATTGTGGAAATCGGTTTCGATTTCCGGACCATCCGCTACCTGAAAACCCATGGAGCGGAACAAGGTGGTGATACGTTCCAGCGTCAGCGCTACCGGATGCAGGCCACCGGTGGACAGGCCACGACCCGGCAGGGTCACGTCCAGCGATTCTGCCGCCAGCTGGGCTTCCAGCTTCTGGGCATTGATCAGGTCACGGCGGGCGTTATGGGCGGTTTCAAAAGCCTGCTTGGCCACATTGATGGTGGCACCGGCAGCCTTGCGCTCCTCCGGCGGGAGCTTGCCCAGTTGCTTGAGGAGTTCGGTCAGCTCGCCACTCTTGCCGAGATAGCGCGCCTTGACCTGCTCCAGTTCGATCAGGTCAGCGGCAGCCTCGATGGCAGCCAGACCAGCTTGGAGAATCGCGTCAACGTTAGTCATTGGGTCTCATACCGTATGCGTCTTTCCGGCCACCCGGCAGGCGATGCGACCGCCGCTGCATGACAACATCGGCACCCTGCATCGACCAGCTGGCCGAAACAAAAAGGCTGACCACACTCATGGCAGTCTGGTCAGCGCTCTTGCTACATCACTACCACAGGCAAATGAAAAAAAAGGGAGGCATCAGCCTCCCCTTTTACAGTCTTGCTATTAAGCGAGGCTAGCTTTCGCCTTTTCAACGAGCTGAGCGAAAACCGGCTTGTCGAACACGGCCAGATCGGCCAGGACCTTACGGTCGATTTCGATAGCAGCTTTCTTCAGGCCGTTCATGAACTTGCTGTACGGCAGACCGTTTTCACGCGCAGCGGCGTTGATACGGGCAATCCACAGCTGGCGGAACTGACGCTTTTTCTGACGACGGTCGCGGTATGCATATTGACCGGCTTTCATCACCGCCTGTTTGGCGATGCGATAGACGTTCTTGCGACGGCCGCGATAGCCTTTCGCCAGGGCAAGGATTTTCTTGTGACGAGCACGTGCGGTTACACCGCGTTTAACGCGTGGCATTATTCAGTCTCCTTATGCGTAGGGCAGCATGGCGCGAACAGAAGCCATATTGGTAGCGTGCACCATGGTGGTACCGCGCAACTGGCGCTTGTTCTTGGTGGTTTTCTTGGTCAGGATGTGACGCTTGAACGCATAAGAGCGCTTTACACCGCCATTGCCCAGCACGTTGAGACGCTTTTTCGCGCTCGACTTGGTCTTCATTTTCGGCATGGAAAACTCCTGCAGAATTTCTGAGTTAGATTAGACACAGGGTGGCCCGAAAGCACTTGATACCACTGCGTCACGCTTTTACGCGGGGCGTTGCCACCCCACAAAATCAACACGGCAGGGATGACCCTGCCGTATTGAGGAGACGATTATACCCGATTATTTCTTTTTCGGGGCAATCATCATCACCATTTGGCGACCTTCCAGCTTGGGGAACTGCTCGACTGTCGCAATTTCAGCCAGATCGGCCTCGACACGCTTGAGCAGAGCCAGGCCGATGTCCTGGTGAGCCATTTCACGACCACGGAAACGCAGGGTGATTTTGGCCTTGTCGCCATCATTGAGGAAGCGGGTCAGATTACGCAGCTTGACGTTGTAATCGCCATCATCAGTGCCCGGACGGAACTTGATTTCCTTGATCTGGACCTGCTTCTGCTTCTGCTTGGCTTCGTGACGTTTCTTCGACTGTTCGTACTTGAACTTGCCGTAGTCCATCAGCTTGCACACCGGGGGTTGAGCGGTCGGCGAAATTTCCACCAGATCCACATCATTTTCCTCGGCCAGAGCCATTGCCTCACGCAGACCAACAACACCGATCTGCTCACCTTCCATGCCTACCAGACGAATCTCGCGAGCGGTAATCTCGCCGTTGATCCGTGCTTCGCGTTCCTGAGCTATAGCCAAATCTCCTATTAATCTATCAAATGCCTGCCGCTGCCGGATCAGGCCTCTGGCATCTCAGCCTTGAGGCGGGCAATGAATGCATCCAGCGTGAGCTGACCGAGATCTTCACCCCGGGCGCGCACGGCAACCAGTTCGCCTGCTTTTTCCTTGTCGCCCACAATAATCTGGTACGGCAGCTTTTGCAGGCTGTGCTCGCGGATTTTATAGCCGATCTTCTCGTTTCTCAAGTCAAGATCAACGCGGAAGCCTTGTTTCTGCAATGCTCCTGCAATTTCCGCAGCATAATCGGCCTGTGCTTCGGTGATATTCATCACCACCATCTGCACCGGCGCCAGCCACAGCGGGAAGGCCCCGGCGTGGTTTTCAATCAAAATACCGAGGAAGCGTTCCAGCGAACCCAGCGCTGCGCGGTGCAGCATGACCGGGCGCTTGCGGCTGTTGTCATCGGCCACATATTCGGCATCCAGACTCTCCGGCAACATGAAGTCGAGTTGCAGGGTACCACATTGCCAGGAGCGACCCAGCGCATCCTTGACGTGGTATTCGATCTTGGGGCCATAAAAAGCCCCCTCGCCCGGCAATTCCTCCCAGGCTACACCGCAAGCCTGCAGCGCTTCGCGCATGCCTTGCTCGGCCTTGTCCCAGGTTTCTTCCGCACCCAGGCGCTTTTCCGGACGCAGCGCCAGCTTGATCGACACCTTGTCGAAGCCGAAGCGCTCGTACACTTCCATCACCAGACGATGGAAAGCCTTGGCTTCCTGATTGATCTGGTCTTCGGTGCAGAAAATATGGCCGTCATCCTGCACAAAACCGCGCACGCGCATGATGCCGTGCA
The DNA here is from genome assembly GCF_003852595.1 of Aquitalea sp. FJL05. Lineage (NCBI taxonomy): Bacteria > Pseudomonadati > Pseudomonadota > Betaproteobacteria > Neisseriales > Chromobacteriaceae > Aquitalea > Aquitalea sp. FJL05. The sequence goes on along the minus strand of NZ_QAJS01000009.1, from coordinate 248,515 downwards.
GCGCACCACCCGGCTCGTTGCGGTGACAGGAACCAAACTCGGCATAACGCAGCGGCAGGTCACGGTAAGAACGCAGACCGCTGTTGAAAATCTGAATATGACCCGGGCAGTTCATCGGCTTGACGGCGTAGTCGCGCTTTTCCGACTCGGTGATGAACATGTTTTCCTTGTAGTTCTGCCAGTGACCCGACTTCTTCCACAACTCCACATCCATCATCATCGGCGTGCGGACTTCCTGGTAGCCCTCTTTCACCAACTTGCCACGCATGTATTGCTCGACGTTCTGCCACAGCTGCCAACCCTTGGGATGCCAGAACACCATGCCCGGCGCTTCATCCTGCAGGTGGAACAGGTCCAGCTGCACGCCCAGCTTGCGGTGGTCGCGCTTTTCCGCCTCTTCCAGCATGTAGAGGTAGGCTTCCAGGTCTTCCTTCTTGGCCCAGGCCGTGCCGTAAATACGCTGCAGCATTTCGTTCTTGCTGTCGCCGCGCCAGTAAGCACCGGCCACCTTCATCAGCTTGAACACCTTCAGCTTGCCGGTAGACGGCACGTGCGGACCGCGGCACAGGTCGGTGAATTCACCCTCGCGGTACAGGCTCAGCACCTGATCAGCAGGAATGGACTCGATGATCTCGGCCTTGTAAGCCTCGCCAATGCTCTTGAAGTAGGCCACAGCCTCGTCACGCGACAGCTCGTAGCGCTCGACCGGAATATCTTTCTTGGCCAGTTCGCTCATCTTCTTTTCGATGGCAACCAGATCTTCCGGAGTAAACGGGCGCTTGTAAGCAAAGTCGTAGTAGAAACCGTTTTCGATTTCCGGACCAATGGTGACCTGGGCTTCCGGGAACAACTCCTTCACTGCATAGGCCAGCAAGTGAGCCGTCGAGTGACGGATGATGCCAAGGCCATCGGCATCCTTGTCGGTCACGATGGCCAGATCGACATTGCGGTCGATGCTGTACGAGGTATCCACCAGCACGCCATCGACGCGACCCGCCAGCGCAGCGCGCGCCAGACCGGTACCGATGGACGCAGCCACTTCATGGACCGTTACCGGCTTGTCGAAGGATCGAACCGAGCCGTCAGGCAGGCGAATGTCAGGCATGTCAACTCCAAACAGGACGAAATATGATTGCGAAGGGTAAAAAAAAAGAGCGGCCTGAGCCGCTCTTTTTTTGCATGGTACAACCCGCAGGGCTCAGCTAGCGTGAGAATGTCGGGTTGTGGTAGTTCGCCAGTGTTTCACCTGGGATAACTCCATGCTAAGTGTTGGTAGGCA